>JAUSKD010000035.1 GCA_030647195.1 Candidatus Peribacter sp.
AACAGCTCATCGCCGACCGCGAGGGAGATACACTGACGGCGCAGAACACAGTGAATTCGGCACAGCGGGCCGTTTCTCAAGCGCAAACAGACCTCGAAAAAACACGGGCAACCGAACTGCAGAGCTATGGCTCTACGGCACAGGATATTTTGATCGGCTCGGAAAAATTACTGGATTCTTTCTATGGCGTTCTGACGAATGATACCGCCTCCCGGCCGCCTTCAGACATCACCACACTGGAAATCGATCGCCATCTCTACCGTGATTGGACACTGAAGGACCAGGTGGAACTCAGTTTCCGCGAGGGAGTGAATCAGGCCACAGCCATGCGCCAGGACTTTGGCACCCAACTGAATATTGAACAGGATGCCTACGTCGTTGAACAGGCCCTGAAAGCTGCCAGAACCCTTGCAGAAACGCTCCAGCGCTTAGGCGAACAAACGTACAACCTGATGCAGGGGGCGAGCACTGATTCCATCGTATTCACAGTGGATACCCTCACGACCCTGCGCACCACGGTGAATACCAACCGCTCCACCGCCGCCGGGCTCGTGGAAGACGCGCAGACGGCACAAGCCAGCCTCGTTGCTCTGACCAGCGAAGAGAGCATGCCTTCGACGACACTCCAAACCAAAGAAGACACCCTTGCGGCGAACAAGGAATCGGAAATCGTCAAACAGCTGGACATGCAAAGCACGCTGAAGAGTTTGGAGATCCAGATTAAACTCAAGGAAAACGAAATCAGTCAGAAGGCCGCTGCGATCACCAAACTGCGGAAATCACTGGAGGATTATCAGATTAAAGCGCCCTTCGAAGGCAAAGTGCGGCGCGTGGATTACCAGGTGGGCGACAATCTGCTGGCAGATGCTGCAGAGGATCAGTACATCGTCCTGGAAAACCGCGACTACACCGTGGTGACGATCCTCCTGGATCAGGTGGAAATCGTCCGCGTGAAAGCGGGGCTCCCGGCGACCATCACGCTGGATGCCATCGAGAACCGCGTCTTCACGGGCTCGATTTTCGAAATCGATCCCACTCCGGTAGAAAGTTCCGGCGTCGTTTCGTACAACGTTGATCTGCGCATCCCCACGCCCACCGATGTCACCATCCTTTCGGGCATGACCACTGCGGTGGAAATCGAAACGGCCAGAAAAGACAACGTCCTCGCCGTTCCCAACCTTGCCCTGAAGTGGGCAGACGGAAAGGCTGTCGTACAGACCGCCATCGGAGAATCCAAGGTTGTGAAAACCGGCGTCACCGACGGCAGGTACACAGAAATTCTGTCCGGCGCTGAAGAAGGGGACAGCATCTATGCAATCAATGTTGCGACCGGTAACGCCTCTTCTTCTGCAAAGGGCAACTCCATGCAGCTCATGCGCACGCTGGATGGAGGCGGAGGTCCTCCCCGCTAAATTGGATCCATGATCAACCTCACCAACATCATCAAGTCCTATCCGCTGGGCAAGGAACGACTAGTCGTTTTGAAGGGAATATCTCTGACGATTACATCGGGAGAATTCGTCGCCATCATGGGACCTTCGGGATCGGGAAAATCCACGCTGATGAATATCGTCGGTCTGCTCGATACTCCCTCGGAAGGATCGTACCTGCTTGAAGGAAAAGAGGTGGGCAATCTGAACGAGAACGATCAGGCGGAAATCCGGAGCAGACGCATCGGCTTCGTTTTTCAGTCCTTCAACCTGCTGCCGCGCATGGATGCCCTGCGCCAGGTGATGCAACCACTGCTCTACCAGGGATGGAGTCGGCCCAAGGCGGAAACGAAAGCACGGGAATCTCTGCATTTGGTCGGCCTCTCGGGACGCATTTCCCATAACCCCAACGAGCTCTCTGGCGGCCAGCAGCAGCGCGTAGCCATCGCACGGGCCATTGCAACGGACCCGGCCATCATCCTCGCCGATGAGCCTACCGGTGCTCTCGATACGCAAACCGGTCATGAGATCATGGACATCCTCACCAATCTTAACAAGCTGGGAAAAACCATCGTCATGGTGACTCACGAGCCGCGCGTTGCCACCTTCGCCCACCGCACCATCCACATTGAGGATGGCCTCATTCGTTCCAAAGAAAACATATGAATATTTGGGAGAACATCCGAAACGCCCTCGGGGCAATCGGCAGTAACAAGATGCGTGCAGGGCTCACCATGCTCGGCATCATCATCGGTGTCGCCTCGGTCGTGCTGATGGTCGCCATTGGTCAAGGCACGCAGAAGAGCGTCACCTCACGCCTCGAAAGCCTGGGAACAAACCTCCTCTCGATCTCGCCGGGAAGCCCCAGCCAGACCAATGTCCGCTTCGGCGGCGGTTCGACCAGCGCGCTGGAAGACACGGACGCCGATGCCATCAGGGCATCCGTTCCGGGACTGAGCGGCATAGAACCAGAACTCAGTGGACGACAGCAGGTCATTAACGGCGCTCAGAATGCCAATACAAGCGTGATCGGCACCACGCCGGATTACCTGTCCGTGCGCAATGCGACCCTGGACTACGGAAGCTTCATCACGCAAGACAACCTCACCAATGTGGAAAAGGTGGCAGTGCTGGGACCGGACACGGTTTCGACTCTCTTTCCCAACGAACCGGACCCTCTAGGAAAAACCTTCCATATCGGAACGCAGATTTTTACGGTGATCGGCGTGCTTGAGTCCAAGGGCAGCTCGGGAATGACCAATCGTGATGACATGGTGCTCATCCCTCTGACCACCATGCAGCGCCGGATCATGGGGAAAAACACCTTGAGCTCCATCAGCGTTTCTGTGACGAACCAAAGTGACATGACCTACGTGCAAAAGGTCATCACGGCTGTTCTCTTAAATGCCCACGGGATCACGGATGCGTCCAAACAGGACTTTACCGTCCTGAGCCAGGCCGATGCAGTCGAGACGCTCAATGAGGTCACCAGTACATTCACCTTCCTTTTGGGTGGCATTGCCGCAATCTCACTCTTTGTCGGCGGTATTGGCGTGATGAATATCATGCTTGTATCGGTGACGGAACGAACGCGGGAGATTGGCATTCGCAAAGCAATT
The DNA here is from genome assembly GCA_030647195.1 of Candidatus Peribacter sp. Classification (GTDB taxonomy): domain Bacteria; phylum Patescibacteriota; class Gracilibacteria; order Peribacterales; family Peribacteraceae; genus Peribacter. The sequence continues at coordinate 3,050 of JAUSKD010000035.1, forward strand.
GGCGCGAAGAAGCGCGATATCCTTCTGCAATTTCTCGTGGAATCCACCGTCTTGAGCGTGATGGGAGGCATCATCGGCATCCTGATCAGCGCCGTGGGGTCGTGGATCATCAAAAGCTATTTCAGCCTGGATACCTCAGTCGCCCTGTCGTCGGTCCTCCTCGCCTTCGCCTTCTCGGTCGGCGTGGGAATTTTCTTCGGCATGCTGCCCGCATGGAAAGCCGCCAAACTGCGGCCCATCGAAGCGCTGCGGTACGAATAAAACCTACAAGCTAACAGCTCAAAGCTACTCCTCAATGTAGAGGAGCGGATTCTTCTTCACCCCCTTCACACGGACTTCGAAGTGAATGTGGATGCCGGTGGATCCGTAGACGAGCCCCGTATTGCCCATCGCCGCGATGAGCTGCCCGCGCTGCACCTGGTCCCCCACCTGCACGAGGAGCTCTTTGTTATGTCCGTAGAGCGTGACCAGATCATTGCCGTGATCGATTTCGATCACATTGCCGTAGCCGCCGTTCCATCCGTAGCCCGCTCGAATCACGGTCCCCGCCTCCGCCGCATAGACCGCTCCGCCACCCTTCTCCTGCAGATCGAGCGCGTAGTGACCTGCATTGAAGTACTGCGTGATGAAGCAATTTCCGCTGCACGGCTTCTGCAAGACGCCGGATGTCGGCGCAGTGGTGACCTCCTCCATCGGCTTGGCAGGAGGAGGCGTGCGCCCGTTACCCTTCTGCACGGAGGACTTGGAGGATGAAGAGGCCGCGAGCAGGACCGGCTTGCTCACGATTGGCTTGCCGCCCGGAATGATGAGTTCCTGACCGGCCATGAGAAAACTCCCTTTGATTTTGTTCTGCTGCGAAATCCGATCGAGAGGGACATCGTAGAGCTCGGCAATGCCGAGGAGCGTCTGCCCGGCCTTGACGGTATGCAATACTCCATCCACGGGCAGGAGCACGAGCTCGTCGCCGGGATGAATGGTCGCGCCCTCGCGGAGATTATTGGCCCAGGCAATCGTCTCTTTGGAAATCTTGTATCGCTGTGTCAGCCGCTCGAGGCTGTCTCCGTCCTTCACTTTGTAGGCGATCGCCTCGGAGTACGCGCGCCGGCCGCCCTGCTGCGTGAGAGAAGAGGACTTCATCAAAAAGCCATCTTCGACGAGCAGAAATTGCTGGTCGGCGGATCCGGCGTCTTCAAATGCCATCGCGGGCTTCGGGGCGTAGGGCGGCACCATCAACGAGACGAGCAGCGCAACGCCGCATGCGAGACGCACACGGAGGGAGAGCCAATGCATGACGGATTCCTGAGACATGCGAAGGAATTAGGGCGTGACCTGCGAACGATTGTACGGTTCCGCAGGGGAACATCCCCCGCCCTGAGCGCACTCCGTGTCCTGCACGGGCGTTTCGGTGGCACCCGTTGATCCAAAAAGACTCAGGAGAATCGCCTGCATGTCGTCGTAACGTTTCTGGGACCGGAGCAACACCACGACGTACTCATGCCCGTCTTTGCCCACCACCGACACCAGACACTGGCCGGCGGCATTGGTGGTGCCGGTCTTCCCCTCTTCCACGAGGGGATTATTCGCCCGCAGCAGCGCATGGGTGTGCGAAAGGGAAATCTCCTGACCGCCCTTGCTATGGATCACCGTTCCCCTGAGCGACATCCGTTCCCGGATCGCAGGCTCGTTCTGGATGTAGGAAACAAGACGGGCGATGTCGCGCGGTGTGGACCACTGGCGCGGGTCATCCATGCCCGAAGCATTGGCATACTGGGTGCCGGTGAGACCCAGGGATGCGGCACGCGCATTCATTTCTTTCACAAACGCCTCTGTGGAACCGCTGTGAAACCTCGCCAGCGTGACCGCCGCATCGTTGGCGGACGCAATGAGCAGCGCGGAGAGCAGATTTCCCACCGTGAACTGTTCGCCTGCCGGAAGGTATACCACGCTCCCGGGCGTCCCGGCGATATCTTTGGGAACGGGCACCCACTCATCCAGATCATGCTTCTCGACAATGATGAGCGCAGTCATCAGCTTGGTCAGGCTCGCCATGGGACGCTCGATATCGGCCTGCATCCCGTACACCGTCTGGCCCGAGGCGAGATCCATGACGATGATCCCGGACGCCGACAGGCGCCGGTCAATGGAAACGCGTTCCGCAGGAGGTGCTATGGGCACACCCACGAGGGAGGCGAGTGGCGGTGAGGGGGGAGGAATATCTGCCGCCACGGGGAACAACCCCAGAAGGAGTACAGATAACACCGAACTCATGAACATCACCTTCAGCCTAGCGGTATTCGGGCGTTCCCGGAAGGAAGAGAAGGAATTTCACAGAGAAATTGATGAAGAAAAATCAAGGGAGCCGCCCTCAAGAAGCGATGGACAATCGCTCTGCTCTCCGTGCTGTTCATCAACGGTAGATCACGCGATCCGCCAGCCGCAGATCCACATACTCTTTCGCCTCCGCAAGACCGACCGACCGCAAGAACATGCGATACCGCAGCAATTGCTCCTCGAGGGGACTGCGCACATCGAACCAGAGGCTGACCTTGTCCACCGAAAGATGGAACTCCTGTGCGCGGATGAAGGCGATCCTGCGCTTCACCTTTTGCCCGAATTGCGTCTGGAGCGTATCCACCGCCTGCTGCATCCGCGTCAAAAAATCCTGCGAGAGAATCGGCGCGCCCGGCTGCGGCCGGATGCCCCAGTCGACCAGATCGATGAGCGGGAGGGAAGCTCCGCCGGCGAAGCCCGGCGGGACGACGGCGAATGTGCCGCGATCGGTGACGAATGCCAGCGTCGCCCCCGATCCCTGCGATGGCAGATTCTCCTCGCCGGGCGCGAGCACCCGGGCGCGGGCCACGAGCGGCGCGAGCGTAACGCGCACAAAGAGTTGTGACGGATATTTTTTGCTCACCTCTACGCCACGAATGTCCAGAATGCGCTGCTCCAGAAGCGATCGGACCTCGCGACCGGAAACGGTGACGAGCGAATGGCCGAAGAGCGGAGCGAGCACCTGCTGCACCTCCTCAATGTCGAGCCGCGGATCCGTGCGTGAAACGCGGATCTCTTCCACCTGCCCGATCGGGGAGAATGCCACAATCCCTCCGGCGAGCAGAATGAGAGCCACGAGCGTGATGGCGGACCACTGGATGACGGCCCTGCGCCAGTTCACGACCCCCCTGCGCGTCGCATGGATCCACTTGCGCCAACGCACGACGAGGCGGCTGCGGAGCGGAACGGCATGCCTGCGGGCCACGAGGCGCTGCGTGCTGCGGCTGACCGGACGGTTGAACCGTCGATGGATGCGTGAGGCGGGACGGAGGGACACGGAAACGCAGTATAAAGGGATTAGTATGAAGTATGAAGGGAGCTTCATAATAATTGTCCCTTACCCCATAATACTGACCCCTGAATACTCCCATGAGACTCGCCATCATCGCCGACTGGCTGCCGACCTTCGGAGGCGCGGAACACGTGATCGCCGAATTGCATGCCCTGTGGCCCGAGGCTCCGATCTTCACCACTGTAGCGAGACGGGGACACCTGGGCCCCCTGGATCATGCTGACATTCGCGTGAGCAGACTGCAGGCCTGGTACCGTCTGCTGAAGCGACATGAGGTTCTTCTGCCCTGGATGCCGCGTGCCGTCGAGGCGATGGATCTGCGGGGATTTGATGTGATCGTGAGCTCGTCGCACGCCGTGGCAAAGGGCATCATCCCGCCCTCAGGCGCCGTGCACGTGTGCTACTGCCACACGCCCATGCGCTACGCGTGGGAAATGGAGGAGGAATACCTGCGCGACTTCCGCGTGCCGCAGATCCTGCGCCGGACGGTCAAACGCGCGCTCAAGGGTCTTCGCCGCTGGGACATGACGACGGCCAGGCGGGTAGACCGGTTCATCGCCAATTCCAAGACCACGCAGGAACGCATTGCCCGCGTGTACGGCCGCGAGAGCACGGTGATCCCGCCGCCGGTGCAGGAGCGATTTTTGGAAGCGGCGCTGCCGGGTGCGGCGGACCGGAAAGGATTCCTCGCCATCGGACGCCTGGTGCCCTACAAGCGCTTCGACCTGCTGATCGAGGCCGCCAATGCGCTCCGGCTCCCACTGACGATTGCGGGGACCGGACGGGATTTTTCTCGACTGAAAGCGCTCGCGGGACCGACGGTCCGGATGATCGGCTTCGTCCCGGACACGGATCTGCCGGAGCTGTACGGCCATGCACGCGCCCTGCTGCTGCCCCAGATCGAGGACGCCGGCGTGGTCCCTCTCGAGGCGCAGGCCTGCGGCACGCCCGTGATCGCCCTCAGACGCGGCGGCGTACTGGATACGGTGCAGGAGAACCGGACCGGGATCTTCTTCGGGGAGCAAACCGTGCCCGCCATCGAGGAAGCGCTGGGACGATTCGAACGCGCGACATTCGATGCCCAAGCAATCCGGGAACATGCGCGCGCCTTCTCCAGTACCACATTCCGGGAACGCATCCTGCACGCGGTAGATGAAACCGCCTCTGCTATCATGCACGCATGAAGCACTTTCTCCGCACGTTTTTTCTGCGCGTCTGGACGAGCATCGCTCACCCATCCCGCTACCGGGATTTTCAGAAGGAATCCTTTTGGGCTTCCGTTCGGTACCTGTACTGGCTCCTGACTCTTACGGTCTTCGCTACCATGCTGACCGTACTCATCGGATTCTTCTTTTCCCTTCCGCACATCCGTCAGGGCGTCAAAGTGTTCGAACGGGACCTTCCCACGTTGTACCCCGCGGAACTGGTGGTAACGCTCAAAGACGGCAAGATCTCGACGAACGTCCAGGAGCCCTACTTTATCGACCTTCCCCCGCGCTGGCAGGAATTCCTGCGCGGTCAGGAAGGATGGAATGTGGAAGGCAGAGAGACGCAGCGATTGCCGGAACACTTCATTACCATCAATACCAAAGCCGGCGTGGAAAATTATGATCCCGAACAATCGCTCATCCTCATTACCCGATCCTCCGTCGTGATGCCGGACAAGAACAGCAGCTACCGCGTGTTCACTCTCGAACAGGCAAGGCAGGACTTCACGATGAAGAGAGAAATATACGACCAGCTGGTGACCGCGGCGTCGCCCTTCGTTCGTGCCATTCCCTCCCTGCTGGCGGCTCTCGTCGTAGCGGGATTCCTGCTCCTACCCTTCGTGGGTTCGGCATTCGCCGTGCTGGGATACCTGCTGTATCTGCTCTGCGCCGTGCTCTTGGTCTGGATCATCGCAGCCGTCATGAGCCGCAAAGCCGGCTACGGAACCCTGTACCGGCTCTCACTCACCGCCCTGACCGCGCCGATCCTCATTATCTTCGTCGCAAACCGGATCGGCCTGTCGTTCCCCTTCTTCTTCAGCCTGCTCTACCTCGGCTGGATGATGGCGATTGTCCGTTTCCTTCCCAGGCACACGGCACGCCTGCGTGCCGGAAACGCCGGCGTGAAGTCACGAAAAAATGATCGGGTATACTGAACCGTGATGCGCAGAGCTGCGGACTCCCACAAAGGCGAGAACGGAAAAGTCGCCGTCATCGGCGGCTCCGCCACTATGCACGGTGCTCCGCTCTTCGCGGCACTGGCAGCCGAGGCCAGCGGAGCCGATTTGATCTTCGTCAGCCTGCCCGGGTGCCATGCCGGGGTCGCCAGGGCCGCCTCGCTCAATTTTCAGGTGCATCCCTTCGGCAATGACGATCTGGCCACGAGCGATACCGAGGCGATTCTGGAGCTGCTCGCGACCATGGACTGCGCCGTGGTGGGGCCGGGCATCGCCCACGGGAACGCAAAGAGCCTCAAGGCCCTGCTGACGATCGTGGCGGAATCGCCCTGCCGCCTGATTCTGGACGCGACCGCCCTGCAGCCCGAAACTCTCGAGCTCGTGCGCGGCAAACACGCCGTCCTGACCCCCCATCTGGCCGAGCTGGAACGGATGAACCTGACTGCCACCGATCTGAAGGAACACGCAAGCAACGCTGGCGCCGTGATCTTCCTCAAAGGCCCCACGGATATCATCGCCGGACCCGACGGCTCGCTGACTGAATTGAAAGGCGGCAACGCGGGGCTGACCGTCGGCGGCACGGGTGACGCACTCGCAGGGTTGATCGCCGGGCTCATTGCGCAGGGCTTGGAACCTCTGGAGGCAGCCAAGAAAGCCGGTGCGGTGATGAAGCGCGCGGCGGAGCAGCTCTTCGAAAAATATGGCTACGCTTTCGGGACACGCCGGGTGATCAAAGAAATCCCGAAGATACTCAAGGGTATGGCGTAGGCCTGTACACTCGTCACGATGATCCGTTCTCCCTTCTCGCTGTTCGGGCCATTTTCCGACCGGATCGCAGTGGTCCAGTGGGCAAAAGAGGATGTCCGTCCGCATGACGTATGTGGAGCGCTTGGCGTGAGCGAAGAAGCTTTCGCGGAGCAGGTGCACGGGGCAAAGACCAGCATCGTCCGCGATGCCATCCGTTACGCACCGGGGGCGGACGGCCTGCTCACCGATCGCACGGGGCTCTCACTCTCGGTGCGGTTCGCCGACTGCCAGTCGTTCGTCGTGTTCGCTCCATCCAGAAATGTCATCGGTGTGCTTCATGCCGGATGGCGGGGGCTCGCCTCCGGAGCGATTCCGGAATTTTTCGCAACACTCAAACGCGAATGGAACATCGCTCCGAAAGACACATGGGTCGCCGCAGGGCCCTCGCTCTGCCAGCAGTGCGCCGGGTTCAGTGATCCTGCTCACGAGCTCCCATCCATTCCCTCCAAATTCATCAACGGGAAACAGGTCGACTTGCGCGGAGCGGCGGATGCGCAGCTCTTCGCACTCGGTCTGCCGCCGGATCATCTGGAACGATCGCCCGATTGCACTTGCTGCGATTCTGGAAAGTACTGGACGTACCGGGGAGGGGACCGTGAAGCGGTGAAAAGGGGTGAACGAAACTTGCTCGCTTGCGTACTGAAGCCGGTGCTACGCTGATCCCGTCTGGACGGCACGTCAGAGCTGGTACGTTTCTCCTCAAGTGCTCTAGGGGAGGCCTACTCTCTCCCGACCGTGGTCGGGGGATGCGGTCACCCACCTGGTTACCCAGGAGCATAGCGTCCCTGCTCAACGGCTGTTCGGCATGAGGGAAAAACCTACGGTTTTCCCCTCATGGACACCCCTTTCCCTGAGCGGTGCGGCTCTAGGCTTTATGCGGACAGGGGTTCTTCGGGATTCCAGCCTTCCTCGCGTGCCAGCACCTCTTCACACCGCTCGCGCATCCAGCAATAGTGCGGGCAGCGAAGCACCTGGCAGTATCCGTTGTGGTGACACCGCCGAAATGACGCAAGAATATTTGCAAAGAGAGATCCTCTGAACTTGTGATTCACGTGCACATGACAAGGCTCCTCGGTGATTTTCGGCTGCCAGGGCCAGGCATGCGGAAACCGGTGCGGCGGGCAGAAGCGGTCCGATGCAATGATCACTTTGTCCGCATTGTTCATGAACATACCTTTGGGCTGTTTGCCATGGACACTCATTGCGAACATAGAACCAGAATTCGACCTGCAATCAAAGCTGAAATAGCCGGCAAACAGTACTGCCCCTCATCTCGCAAATGCACTGCCCTGGAGGTACACTTTCTCTCTCATGCTTCCGCTCTCAGACCGCATCGCACAGGCCAATACCCTCCTCGCCCCCTACGCGGTGCCACACGAGGGAGTCTTGGGACGAACAGTGAAGGAGCCGGAGGACGAGACGCGGTTTCCCTTTCAGCGCGACCGCGACCGCATCATTCACACGCAGGCATTTCGCAGGTTGAAAGGGAAGACGCAGGTCTTCGTGGCGGGAGGATCGGACCACGTACGCACGCGCCTGACGCACACCATGGAGGTGGCGCAGATCAGCCGTGATATCGCCCGAACACTCGGCCTCAACGAGGATCTGGCCGAGTGCATCGCTCTCGCGCATGATCTGGGTCATCCGCCCTTCGGCCACGCGGGGGAGGAGGCGCTGGATGCGTGGATGCAGACACAGGGAGGTGCGTTTGAGCACAACGAACAGTCGCTCCGGATCGTGACACTGCTCGAGCAACACGCGGCGCGCACGCCCGGGCTCAACCTCAATCGCGAAATTCTGGAGGGGCTCCGTAAGCACCGCACTCCCTACGACGATCCTCCGGGCACCGGCATGATTCCCAATCTCGAAGGCCAGCTCGTGAACCTGGCCGATGAGATCGCCTACACCGCACACGACTGCGATGACGGCATCGGATCACAGATGTTCGCCTTTGCGGAAATCACGGCGATCCCGCTCGCAAAGAAGGCGGCCGAGCGAGCCGCTGCACGCGGCACGGCGCTGCGCGGAGCACTCATCCACCTGCTCGTAAGCGACCTGTATGCAGCCACCAAACAGGAACTCGACACGCATGCCATCCGGTCACTCGGGGAAGTCGCCACTGCTCCCGGATCCCTCGTGCGTTTCTCTCCCGCGATGGATCGGGATCTGCAGGCCCTCCATGATTTCCTCTGGCAGCGTCTCTACCTGCACCCTCACGTACTGGCGTGCAACGCCTATGGGCAATCCATCGTGACCGCTCTGTGTCGACAGTACGCCAGTCATCCATCGGACAAGATTCTCGCTCTCATGCAGAACAACTCGAGTCTCCTGCCTGAAGCCATCAAAGACTATGTGGCGGGGATGACGGATGCGTTCGCACTGAAGCAGGCACGTGAGCTCAAACTGACTACTGCGCTTGGCGAACCTCCGGCCGGGCAGGAAGAACCGTGAGCGGATCGATGCGCTCGCCTTCCTGAATCACCTCGAAGTGCAGGTGCGGTCCGGTCGTCAGTGTTCCCGCCCCGGGCGTGCCCGGCATGCCGCCAGATTTCGCCAGCACGTCACCCTGACGGACGGTGTCGCCCTCGGCGACGAAGAAGGCACTGGCGTGCCCGTAGAGGGTGGCAAACCCGTCGTGTTTCACAATGATGTAACTGTACCCGAGCCCGTTATCCACGACCTTGTCCACCACGCCGTCCGCGGCGCTGCGGATCGCGGATCCCTGCGGAACGGGAATATCGATTGCATGGTGCTGCACGCCGAAGCGCTGCTCGTAAGCCGGATCGAGGAACGTGGCCGAGAGGCCCTCGTCGGGTTCCACGGGCCAGAGCACGCGCACCACTCCCGGGCTGCCCACGGCGACAGTGGCAGTGAGACCTTCGGCCTCCCACATCTCCTGCAGTGTTTCCCTGAACCGCTCTTCGGCAGCGCGCTCGTCGGCGAGGAGTGAGAGAAGTTTCTCTTTTGCAACGCGTACGGCGGCGCCGTCGCCCGAGCGGGATCCGGCCTCCTCCACGATTTTCAATTCGTAGCGCAAAATCTCTTCGCGGCGCGCGAGTACCGCCTGTTCGGTGCGAATTCTTCGCGCATCATCCTCGGCACTTCGAAGCGCCAGAATCCGTGCCTGACGGTCCGGCCCCCCTCCAGCTTCGCTGTCCGTGACGGATGCGGCATGTGCGGGGGCGACTGATGCCTGCGTTTTTCTTCCCTGAACGGGATCCCACGACATCCACAGGATCACCCCTCCCGTTGCGAGCAGCAGGAAGAGAGTTTCAACCGGATGAGGGATGTCTATTTGGACCCGAAGCATCAGAGTATTGTAGCAAAAATCGCACGTTTGATCCATGCTGATCCAGAACAGAAAAATGGAGGACTGCCACCGGGCAAGCCCTCCACATCATCGTCATCGCAACTGGCTCACAGATCTTCGTTGGCTCTGTACATTTCGTCGGACATCGACTCTTTGCACTGCTTGGCTGCCTTCTGAAAATTGCTCCAGGCGGTCTGACGCGCCGTCTTGTACGTTGCTTTTGCGGCCTTCTTACTCTGGGCGAACGCTGTCCACGCAGTTTTCACCGCCGCCTTTCGCTGGGAACTGTCCGCAATCGACCACGCAGCATGCAGAGCGGTCTTCTTGGTCTGAAATGCGGAAATAATGCTGGTCGTGTAGGCATTCACCGCCGTCAGCACGGATTCCTCTCGCGCATCGACCGCCGTCTGAATACATCCGGTCACGACCGGCTGTTGCTTGCGCCTGCCATGATCGTCCCTGCTGCTATAGGAACGCTTGGAAGAACTGGAAGAAGAAACCGAGGAGGAGCTGGAACTGGCGGAGGAGGAAACCGATGAAGAACTCGAGCTCACAGAAGAACTGCTGGAGCTGCTGCTGTCTGCAAGCACAAGCATCGGAACGAGCAGGCTGCCCGCGAGGACGAGCGAGAGAAGACGTGGAGAGCGCATGGAAAGTGGGGAAAAGAGCACACACCCTAGCACACGGCCTACCTATTGGAGTGCCAATCGCCTTGCGCTGCAGGCCCTTTGCCTCCAGAACCATTTCACAAACCACTTTTCGAAGGGAAAATGTCGGTATGGAATGTATTATATTCATAATTGTCAACACTTCGATGGATCACCGCAATTTACCCAATACCAAGAGTCCTTGGCAAAAGTTGTAATAGAGTTGACATTCCATTGGGCCACCATTGACCCCGAAGGAAGCGCTAGGGATGATAGGATTTCTCTTCCACTTGTTCTTATGCGCATCATCCAAAAATTCCTCGCCCGACTCAGCCTCGTGACACTCACATCCTCTTTCGTTCTCAGTTCCTTCGCCTCTGTCTTGCCTGCCTTCGCCCCGACGGCCATGGCGTTTCCGACGGCGACTACCTGTACACCGCAGGATTCAAACCTCGTCGCGTACTGGAAGCTCGATGAAGGAGCGGGAACCACTGCCGCCGATTCCAAAGGAGGGAATCCGGGAAGTATTGTCGGCACTCTTTCGTGGTCCATTCAGAAGCCTTCTTTGATTGGATTCTCTGACCCCGCCTCACTCAATTTCAACGGAACCGATGCTATCGTCACAGTCGGCGATGTTTCCGCTCTGCAATTCGATACAGCAGATGCGTTCTCCGTTTCCACATGGCTGAACGGAACCGCATTCAGCGGTTACCAAGTCATAGCACACAAGATCGATGATGCAGCGGCCACGAAGCGAGGATACTTGTTCGTCTTGAATGCCGGTGTCCCCGAGGTGTGGATCATCAACGATTATGGAACGAACAATTACCTGCGTGTTGCGGGCGGATCGGCACTTGGCACCGGAGCTTGGCATCATCTGGCCTTTTCTTACGATGGATCCGGAGTGGCTGCCGGCGTGAAGATCTACGTCGATGGCACTGCGCAAGCCGCTACCGTCCTACAGAACTCACTTACGGGCACAGTGAACAACAGTGCCTCGTTCGAGATCGGAGCACGCAGCCTTACGGGCCAGCGGTTCAACGGTCTAATGGATGACATGCGTGTCTACGACGCCTCTCTGACAGCCACACAGGTTGGCCGGCTCGCCACGGCATACTGCGGCGCAGATAAGCTCACGCCGACCGCGACAGTCACGTCCAGCTCGGTTCTGAACACATCGACGTACGGCGATTCGGTTACGTTCACCGCCACGGTCTCCGGCGGTTACTCGCCGACAGGCACAGTGGATTTTATGGATGGATTAACGACGATCGCGACCGGAGTCGCCCTCTCGTCCGGAACGGCAACCTACGCAACAAGCGCGCTCTCTGTGGGCAGTCACAACATCACAGTGGTCTACTCCGGTGATAATGATAATGCAGGCGTTACCTCCGCCCCCATCACACAAACGGTGAATAAAGCTGTGCTCACCGTGACGGCCGATAATTTCAGCCGCGACTACGGGGCTGCTGACCCGATCTTTACTGCCAGTTACAACGGCTTTCAGAATAGCGAAGTGCTGGCGACCTCCGGCGTCACCGGCTCCCCGAGTTTGACCACGACAGCGATACTCTCGAGTCCGGTTTCCGGAAACCCCTACACGATCACGGCGGCCGTCGGCTCGCTCGTGGCAGCGAACTACAGCTTCTCATTCGTGGATGGTACGTTGACGATCAATACAGTTGGAACGACCACCACTACCGATCTCTCCGCTCCGACCTCCTCCATCGTCGGTGACCCTGTGGCCCTCACGGGCAGTGTGACCGGAGGCTATAACCCTTCGGGTACCGTGCAGTTCATGAGTGGAACGACTCTCCTCGGCTCCGCCACGCTTTCGGGCGGGAAAGCGAGCATCAGCTACACCTTCACAACCGTGGGTTCCTATTCCATCACCGCCAATTATCTCGGGGATGGCAACAACAACACAAGTTCGGACACCTCGAGAGTACAGGTCGTGGACAAGGCTTCTCCTTCAACCTCCACCGTCCTCTCCGCCCCCAACTCCTCGATCGTCGGGGATCCGGTCTCCCTCACGGGTAGTGTAACGGGAGGCTACGGACCGACTGGCAGCATTGAGTTCTTCGATGGAGCGGCCTCACTCGGTTCTGCGACGCTCTCGGGCGGCAGCGCAGGAATTTCCGTGATCTTCACCACCGTGGGTTCGCATAACCTCACTGCGGTCTATGGCGGCGATGCGAGCAACAACGGCTCTACGTCCCCCACGGCCACGGTGCAGGTGGTGGACAAGGCCCTGCCCTCTACCTCCACGGCTGTCGGCGTGCCGAATTCTTCCATTGTCGGTGACTCGGTCCTCTTGACGGCCTCCGTGACCGGCGGCTACCTGCCCTCGGGAACGGTGAATTTCCTTTCGGGTTCCACTCTGCTCGGCAGCGGAACTCTACTCGCCGGCTCAGCCACCCTCAGCATGACATTTGCTGTGGCCGGAGATTATTCCATTCATGCGGAGTATCTGGGCGATGCCAATAACCTCGGCAGCTCTTCGTCTGACGCAATCATTCAGGTGGTCGACAAGTTCCAGAGCTCCGTTGACTTAAACCTCTCTTCGAATTTGAGCTTCCTCGGTAATGACGTCGCTCTCACCGCAGTCGTCACGGGCTTCTTCCCCTCCGGAACAGTCACCGTCCGGGACGGCGGAACGGATATCGGCACCATTACGCTCTCGAACGGCTCCGGCAGCTTTGTGACCTCGACGCTCGTGCTGGGTTCACACTCCTTCGATGCGGTCTACGGTGGCGACGGCAATAACATCGGCAGCACGTCGAGCTCGGTGGCCCTCGTCGTTTCACCCCAGCCCCCCGAAAACGGCGGCTCCCGCGGCCATAACGTCACGTCGTACTCCTCTGTCGTTCACTTCGTGCTCGCCAATGCAGGGGGCGGGAGCGGAGGCAGAGGCAGGGGGAATGTCGCTCCGGGTGCATTCGGAGGACAGGGCGATAACGTGATCATCCCGCGCCAGCGCATTCTGTTGTGCACCCTGCAACGCGGCATTTCTCCGCAGGCCGATTCGTCACTGATCATCTGGATCGCCCAGTACATGGCGCCGTTCTTCAATCTTCAGCCGACAATCATCGAGCAGGCTCTGCAGGATCCGGCACTGTGTTCGGGCGGCTCTTCGGCTTCCGTCACTCCTCGTGTCACCGTCACCTCTATCCAGCAGATCATGCCCGTGGATACCAAGGGGATTCCGGTTTCCACCAATGACATCTGGAACCGCTGCATCCGGAATTCCATCTCGGTCTCGGCCAGCGACCTGACGCCCATGAGCTGTGGCCGCTACCACGAGGGACACTACTGGACCCACCCGGATTCGCTCATCACTTTCTTCTGGGCCGACCGTGGCCGGCAGCAACTGGTCTCCGCCGACCGTCAGCCGCTCCTCGTGGTCCCGGTGAAATAACCCCTTCGACATTCTTTCGCCCCCTTCCCTCTTCCCGTCACGAGAGGGAAGGTTTGGGCATGCACCATCACTCTCCGAGCTCGGACGAGAATTGCCGGATGAAATCGATGGGATGCAGGGTGTGCCGTGCCGCCTCCGCAGGCGAGGGAATACGGGTCGGCCAGTACGGCTGGTGCGGCACTGATCCGTCGTCCCGGTCAATCTGCAGATGCAGGTGCGGCGCCGTGGTGCGTCCCGAGAGCCCCACTGTTCCGATGATCTGTCCGGGTCGGACGTCTTCACCCTCCTGCACCCACGCCGTGTCGAGATGCCCGTAAATGGAAAATATCCTCTCGCCGCTCGCGAGGCGGTGCTCCACGATGACATAAAGCCCCAGTCCGTCGTCTTTCTTTTGGACAAGCGAGACCCTGCCTCCGGCAACTGCCCCGACCGGCGTGCCGAATGCGAGCTTCAGATCGATACCGGGATGCAGGCCGGAAAATTCCCCCACATCCAGATCATAGGCACCGTAGTACCGCGTGGAGTACGTCAGCTTGGCGGTGATGGCCGGAATGAAGGCGGGGCGAATGGGATTGGCGAGGGAAGAAAGGGGAATCTGCAGCGTCGAAAGGTCATAAGGAGGCAGAGGGACAAATTCACTCGCAGGAATCTGACCGAAGGGCCGGTCCCACTCGGCCGGCGAGCGCATGGTCCCCCAATCGGGAACATCGGACACGGGAAACTCTGTGTGGTCGAATGCGGGAAATGCCGCCTGCTTCTGGCCGGGAATCACGACCGCTTTCACATCGGCGCTGGCGCGCAGGTCCGCCTGTATCGCAACGACACGGGCATCTCTGCTGTCCGATGCCGCGGGAGGAAGGGACTGCGTCGCAGATTGCCAGCGCACCATGCGCGCGCGCCGGCGCTCTGCGGATCGACTCAGAATCCACGAAACATCCCCCTGGTGGCGTACCGTCTCCTGAATGAGTGCCTGCATCTCTCGCGCCTGGTACCGCTCCATCTTCCAGACGAAACCAAAGAGCAACGTCAGCAGGCACGCCGCGGTGGCCAACAGTCGCTCGCGTCTGTGCAATTCACGGCCAAGAGCTTTCTTCAGTGTTGGAATGGGTGTGGGTGTGACGAACAACTTACAATAATACCATATTTCTGACTATTCGGCAAAATGAAACATTGCCCCTCGTGGAAGGGATAAAAGGGAAGAGAGAGGCGATCCTCTACTTCTTCTTTTTACTGAACCAATAATCCAGACGGTTCACGGCAAGCGTCGTTATGCCGCCCGCCACAAGGCCGACGAGCACGGCATCGGGTGTGAGGCCGACTTCCAGCACGCTCAAGAGCGCACCGATGATGAGAGCCGTCACGGGCTTGCCCCACGTCATCTCCGCGAGCTGCGGGATCTTGAAGAGCGCCTCGCAGATGAAGAAGACGAGCACGCAAACCATGAAAAACTCCGGCGTGAAGACTGCCTGCGGCAGCGCCTGGAGCAAAGTAGTGATGTCCATGCGACAGGGGGAAGGAACAGTGCGCAAGTGTAGCGCAATCCTGCCCGAGCAGCGAGAGATGATTTTTAGTCCTCACTCCATGACAGCTCGAACCTGACAAGAGTGGCTTGCCATGAGGAGCTGAAAGCGACGAATGGCAGGCGCGGTAGGGCTCGAACCTACGACCCCAGGTTTTGGAGACCTGTGCTCTACCAGCTGAGCTACGCGCCTAGGTCATTCCTATCTTATCGGTTTCTTGAAAGGGAAGGTAGACAGGAAGATAACCGGAAATTTGTGGCTATGCGCTCTTCTTCTTCCATCCGCCCCACCTTTTGCCGGGCCCTCGCGCACGCTTTTTGGCCAGCAGATCCGATGCCTCCTCCAGTGTCACCGTCTCAGGGGTAAACCGCTTGGGCAGGGAACAGTTGGTTTTGCCATCGGTCACGTAGGGACCGTACCGGCCGGTCTTCACGGTGATTTCCGCACCCGTCACCGGATCGTTTCCCAGTTTCCGAAGAGGTTCGGCAGCCTGCGTCTTACGCTCCTTGGCGGAAGCGAGATAGGCAACCGCCTCTTCTTTCGTCACCTTTGCCGGGTCGAGCTCCTTGCCGAGAGAAGACGTGACCTCGCCCCACTTGATGTACGGACCGAAGCGCCCCAGATGCACCTCGATCGTCTTGCCGTCTTTCTCGCCGAGCATACGCGGGAAGGCGAGGAGCGAGAGTGCCTGTGCAAGCGTGATCGCATCTTTTCCAATGGATTTCGGAATCGATGCGCTCTTGGGTTTGGGCTTGTCTTTGAGCTTTTCGCCCTTCTTCACATCGATATGCCCCAGCTGGATGTACGGGCCGAAGCGTCCGGTGCGCGCCAGCACCTCCAGCCCCGTTTCGGGATCGATGCCGATCACGCGGTCTTTGAGCACGTCACCCTTCTGCACTTCTTCGGTCTTGGACTTGATGAGTTTTGCGAATGGCTTGTAGAAGCCCCTGAGGAAGGTGACGGACTTCAGATCGGCCTCCGCGATATCGTCTAAGGACTGCTCCATATTTGCCGTGAACTTCAGATCCACGATATCCGGAAAGTGTTCTGTGAGGAGATCAGTGACAGTGAAGGCGATGTCTTCCGGGATCAGCTGCTTCCCTTCCTTTTTGATGTAACCGCGCTGCTGGACGACCGAGATCGTCGGGGCGTACGTCGAGGGGCGGCCGATGCCTTCTTCTTCCAGCTTCTTGACCAGACTCGCCTCGGTGAAGCGCGGCGGCGGTTTGGTGAAGTGCTGCTCCGGCAGTAAGGATTTGCAGTCGAGCGCTTCGCCCTCCTTAAGCGGCGGAAGCACGCCCGAATCTTCCTCCTCTTCGGCGGCAGCCTGATGTGATTCGGGCTCGTCGCGGCCCTCGAGATACACGCGGAGGTAGCCGTCGAAGGCGATGGTCTGGCCTGTTGCGCGGAATGTGTAGACCCCAGCGGCGATATCGGCGCCCACGCGCTTGAGCTGCGCCTCGGCCATCTGCGATGCAATCGCGCGCTCCCAGATGAGGGTATAGAGCTTGAGTTGCTGCTGATCGAGGACATCCTTCAGCGACTCGGGTGTGCGCGACATCTCGCTGGGACGGATGGCCTCGTGCGCCTCTTGTGCGCCCTTGCTCTTGGTCTTGTACTTGCGCGGGGAACTGAGGATGTACTCGCGGCCGAAGTGTTTCTGGATCGTCTCGCGGGCATCGGCAAGCGCCTTGTCGCTCAGATTCACCGAGTCGGTACGCATGTAGGTGATCAGACCCACATGCCCTTCGCCCTTACCCAGATCAACGCCTTCGTAGAGCTGCTGCGCCACCATCATGGTCTGCTTCACCGAGAAGCCCAATTTTCGTCCGGCCTCCTGCTGCAGCGTTGAGGTCGTGAAGGGAGGAGGGGGAGTTTTCTTGATCTCTTTCTCCTCCAGAGCCTGAACGGAGTACGAGGCGCCCTTCAGATCGGCGAGCACTTGCTGTGCCTGCACATCACTCACCGGCACATATTTCTTCTGGTCTTTCTGTTTCAGCTCGGCCGTGAACGGCTGCGCGGCCTCGTTCAAAAGATCCGCTTTGATCGTCCAATATTCCTCGGCCTTGAACGCCTTGATGGCACGTTCGCGGTCCACGATGATGCGCACCGCAACCGACTGCACACGCCCGGCAGAAAGCCCGCGGTAGACCTTCTTCCATAGGAACGGCGAGAGGGTGTAGCCGACGAGGCGATCCAAAATCCGGCGCGCGTGCTGTGCGTCCACCAGCTTTTCGTCGATCTGGCGCGGATGCGCGACCGCGGCATCGATCGCCTCTTTGGTGATTTCGTGAAAGACAATGCGCTTCACCGGCTGCTTCTTCTTGCGCTTGAGGATCTCCACCAGATGCCAGCCGATGGCTTCTCCTTCACGATCCTCGTCAGTCGCGATCCAGAGATCAGAAGCGGAATCGAGGGACTTCTGCAGCTTCTTCACCACGGTCGCTTTCTCTTTGGGGATCACGTACTTCGCCGAAAAATCGTCCGTGTCGACGCCAAGCGATCCCTCGGGCAGATCGCGCACGTGCCCCATGCTCGCCTCGACATCAAAATCTTTTCCGAGAAAACGCTTGATGGTCTTGGCCTTCGTGGGACTCTCGACGATGACGAGATGAGAAGGCATCAGAGATCGAGGGAGAACAAAAGAGTCTGGGACAGGAACACTCCAGTGCTTGCCCTGTACCGGAGCGAAGCGACTGGTACAGGGCGAGAGACTAGTGGTGAATGTGAGCGGGTGTCAAAGAGAAAGACAGGTCCCGCATGTTGCACAGGGAAGGAACAAAAGTTGCCCTATGCGGATAAATGTGACTCAATCACCAGAGAGATATCTCCAGGCTGACTACCTTTCTTGCTCAGTTAAATTGGCTTGCCGAAGCCCAACTGACGAAGTTAAGCGGAAAAACCAGCTTCGCAACGCATCCGTGGCTTGCCTAAGCCATTCCTCTCCGTACACTGAGGGTTGATTTACTTCTCCTACCCCCATCCGTTATGTCCAAGCAGGATCTCATCAACGCGATCGCGGATGCAGCCGGCATCACCAAGCGTGCCGCTGCTTCTTCGCTCGATTCTCTGATCACGCTCGTCACCAAGGAGCTCAAGCGTGGCAACACCGTGACGATCACGGGCTTCGGAACCTTCAGGGTTTCCAAGCGTGCCGCCCGCATGGGCGTGAACCCGAGGAACCCCACGCAGAGGATTTCAATCCCCGCGATGAAGGTCCCGTCCTTCAAGGCCGGCAAGACCCTCAAGGACGCCGTCCGGTAAATTCGCATTTTGTTTCCAGGAAGAGAGCCTCCGTAAGGGGGCTTTCTTTTAGGGATGCGGGAACGAGGGAACTCGGGAACTAGGAATGCAAGAATGAAATCCATTTCCTCAACCCGATTCCCCAGTTCCCTATTTCCCTAATCCCCCGTCACGCGCTATCCTCCGCTTCCGATGAACGCCGCATTGATTCAGGACATCCTCGGCAACCTGTTAAAGCTCCTCAATATCCCGTTCGACGCGATCGCGGTCAACGAAACGGAGGGGGAGGGATTCACGCGCGTGGACATCACGTCCTCGGCGGCGAGCCGCCTGATCGGCTGGCACGGCGAAACCCTGAACTCCGTGCAGCACCTGCTCAAGTCCATCCTGAGGAGTAAGGAAAATATGGAGAAGAGCCCGTTTCTCGTCCTTGATGTGGACGGCTACCGCCGCGAGCAGGAGGACAAGGTGAAGAAGATGGCCGAGAACAAGGCCGACTTCGTGCGCCGGACGGGAACCCGCGTGGCGCTGGCACCCATGAGTCCGTACTTCCGGCGCATCGTGCACCTGCACATCGCCAATAATCCCACCTTCCAGGATCTCGCGACCGAGAGTATCGGCGAAGGCGACTACCGGCAGGTGGTCCTGAGGCTGAAGAGCAAGAAAGGACCAGCCGTCGGCGAAGAGCTGAGTCCCGTAATGGAAGATGCGGCGCCGAAAGGAGAGGGGTTTGAAAACCTCGATGTATAGGGATAAGGGATTAGTATGAAGGGGTATGGGAAGTTTTTGAGATTGTCCTTACCCCATAATACTTACCCCTTTCCCCTTAATGTTCTCCACTCTTCCACAAGCTTCTGCTCGGCCCTGCTGAGGCGCGTCGGAATTTCGACATTCACCGTCACGTAGTGATCGCCAGCGCGGCTGCTGTTCACGACCGGCATGCCTTTGCCCTTCAGGCGGAAGACCTGACCCGGCTGCGTGCCGGCCGGAATTTTGAGCGTCACGGACTCGCGCACGGTTTGGACGGGAATCTCGATGCCGAGGAGAGCCGACGTCACCGGAATGGAAACAATGGAACGGATGTCGTCGCCGTCGCGTTCGAACGCGGGGTCGGGCCGGATCCGCACGGTCACGTACAGATCCCCGATCGCCCCGCCCCTGGGGCCCGCCTCGCCCTCCCCGCGCACGCGAAGCGTCTGCCCGTCCTGCATTCCTGCGGGAATGTGGATCGTCACGGCCTCGCGGGAACGGACCTTTCCGTCGCCGTCGCAGGTCTTGCACGGATGTTCATTCACCTTGCCTGATCCGCCGCACAACTCGCACATGGTCGCCTGACGGAGGGTCCCGAAGAACGACTGCGTCGTGCGCGTGACCTCACCCGTCCCCCCGCAATCTTTGCACGTCACCTGCGCGGTCCCTTCCTCGGCCCCGGAACCTCCGCACTTCTGACAGGGACGCTGGCGATCCAGCTGCAAAGACCGGTCCCTGCCCTCGACAACATCCGCGAATGCGACTTCAATTTCAATCTGCAGATCGCGACCACGCTGATCGCGTCTTCCCCTGCGTGCCCCGCCTCCGCCCCCGAAGAATGATTCGAACAGATCACCGAGTCCGCCCAGATCCTCGGGCCGAAAGCCGGAGAAATTGAATCCGCCGAACGGCCCCGTCCCGCCTCCACCATTTGCACCAGCGGACCCCGGCCCACCCGTGGTACCGAACTGGTCGTACATCGCACGCTTCTTTTCGTCACTCAGCACTTCATAGGCCTCGTTCACCTCTTTGAATTTTTGCTCCGCACCCTTGTCCCCCTTGTGGCGATCGGGGTGATGCTCCTTGCTCAACTTGCGATATGCGCGCTT
Organism: Candidatus Peribacter sp.; assembly: GCA_030647195.1. Lineage (GTDB taxonomy): Bacteria > Patescibacteriota > Gracilibacteria > Peribacterales > Peribacteraceae > Peribacter. The sequence goes on from JAUSKD010000035.1 coordinate 23,361, forward strand.
GATGTCTTCTTTGGAAGCACTGCGTTCCACCCCGAGAACGGCATAGAGGTCTTTTGGCACGACAAGCAGAATCGCGGAGAGGAGACTGAGAAGCAAGAGAGGACGAACACGAGCTTTTTAGCTGATTAGCTTGTTAGCTTATTAGGTTTCTGGGAGATACATTCGTCGGAGCCATTCCTAACAAGCTAAAAAGCTACAACCTAAGAAGCTCAGGATCGGCCTTTCTGCGGCATAGCACCGATACGCCTCCTGTGATATAATATCTTGATGGCTCTGAGTGCATCCCTGTCTCGAAAATTCCTAGGCTTTGGCACCCTCTCGCTCGGCGGACTCAGTCTGCTGATCGTGGGATATGCCATCTTCGGATTCGATGGAAACTCTGCATCCCTGAAGGGACGTCTGTTGCCCGAGGGCTACCGCAAAGAGGTACAGTGGCGCGTGATCGACGCGAACATGGTGGAGAGCGGCGCGACCATTCCGCCCGACACAAATGTGATCTTCACTCTGCCCGGGGATGCGCCGTCCATCCTGCGACGGAGCCTCCTGGGTTCATACGATATGACCGTCCGCTACTGGGGATACTGCCTGCCCGAGAACTACGATCAGACCACGGCCATTGCCGGCGACCGGCTTCCCGGAAGAGTTTTTCTCTCGGAAGGGGAGCGCAAGGCGCGGGATGAGGAATATCAAAGGCAGCTGAGTGAGCGTTTCTCGATCCCGGAGAATCTGACGGACGAGGATCTCAATCAGCTGCGCCAGCGCCCCGCCGGACGCATTGAACATGAAATCGAAACATTCGATCCGGGTGCTATTTGCTACATCATGTCTCAGGTCCCGCTCGCCGTCGGCCTTGATCCGGACGACGATGAGGCCAATGATCAGGTGGAAAAGGAATATGGCACCGATCCCGAGATCGCCGACTCCGACGGAGACGGCATTACGGACGGCCGAGAAATTTTCTTCCTGCACTCGAGTGCCCTGCGGCGCGATTCGGATGGCGACGGTCTCATCGACGGCCTAGAGGATGCGAATCACAACGGCCGCATCGATTCCACCGAGACGGACCCGGTCAAATGGGATACCGACCGCGACGGATTGCCCGATGGGCTGATGAAGGTCGGAACCGGTCGCAATACGCAGGTGCTGGGCGAGGACAAGAACCTGAACGGCACCGTGGATGAGGGTGAATCCAACCCACGCATGTGGTCCACCCTCAAGAACGATATCTCTGACGGAGAGCGCTATTACCAGTGTCTAATGACCGGAGGCACTGATTGCTAAAAACCCTTAAATCCTCTATAATAATCCGATGACATACAAACACATCCTCCGCGGCGCCATCCTGATCTTCAGCCTCACCGTGGCACCTGCCGCGATGGCCTACATCTCGCCCGAGGACGTGTTATTGAATAAGCAACTCTACCTGCCTCCGACCACCCGCGAGACGCTCAACCGCGTCACGGAACAATCCCGCGAGAGCGCCGACCGCCGGGAGCGTGAACAGGAAATCATCTTCAAATCACAGCACTCCTCGGAAGCGTCGAGCGTCCCTTCTGTTCCGGTACCCCTTGAGGGCAATGGAGCGGCGCCCGACATCGGCGCGTACTCGCCGGAAGACCTGCGGCTTCTTCAGACAATCCGCCTGCTCGATCGCGTACAGCGCAATCAGCAGGTCATGCTGTACGGCGACCGCATGCTCCCCCTGCAGGTGGATGCACTGCACGGCGGAGCCCCACTGGCCCCCACCGGTGCCGGCGGCATCTTGTCTGGAATCACCATGGTCGGCGCAGTCGGCTGGACGATCTGGCGCGCGAAGAAGGGGAAGGTGATGATCGCTAAATAAGGATGAGGGAACTTGGGTTCGGGAACTCGGCTCATTTTCTGTTGTCCTAGTTCCCTACTTCCCGATTCCCCTCACGCCTGCTACTCTCACCGGCCTGTGCAGAGGCCTCTTTCACTGACGGGCAAACGGTGGAGTATTCCGGAACAGAGCGATGCTGTGCCATCGGCAATCATGGCCCGCCTGTTCGCCAAGCGGCAACTGGCAGGGCATACGCTACCCTCCCCGGAGGTGTTCCCGGATATGCCGCGAGCAAAAGAGCGCGTGCTTCGCGCCATCGCCGCACAGGAGACCATTGGGATCTTTGGCGACTACGATTGCGACGGCATCACGGCAACGGCGCTGCTCGTCCGATACTTCAGAAGGCTCGGCGTGGAACCTGTCGTGCGCCTGCCGCACCGGGTTCGAGACGGCTACGGCCTCAACCAGGCGATTGTGGAAGAATGCAAAGAGCGCGGCGTCACGCTGCTCCTCACGGTGGATACGGGCATCACCGCAGTGAAAGAAATCGCCGCGGCATCCGCGCGAGGGATCGACGTGATCGTGACGGATCATCACCACGTGCAGGATGAAGTGCCGCAGGCACTGGCGTTGGTCCATCCCGCCCTCGCCCCCGGGCATCCGCTGCCCCACCCTTCCGGCGCCGGCGTCGCCCTGCAACTGGTGCGCGCACTCGAGGGAACGGATGAGTGGAACGATCATCAGACGGATCTCGCGCTCGCGGCCATCGGAACGATTGCGGACCTGGTGGAACTGCGCGGCATGAACCGCACGCTGGTCCAGCGGGGCATCGCCGCGCTCAATGCACTGGAAGGGAACCCGCTCGCTCTCCTTGCGGCATCTGTACGTGCGCAGGGCAGGCCCCTGACGAGCACGGATATCGCCTTCCGCCTGTCACCCCGCATCAATGCCGCCGGACGCATGGAGGACCCTCTCATCGCGCTCACGGCGCTCCTGGAGGGCGGAGAGGCCCTCGAGACGCTCGAGCGGCTGAATTCCGACCGGCAAGACGCCACGGGCGGCCTCTTCGAGCGCGCATGGCAACTCCTCAACCTCTCTCCGCAACCACGGACCGAAGAGCTCGCCGCCCTCCCCGCGCTCCTCGCCATTGCCGGCACCGAGTTTCCTTCCGGACTCATTGGGCTCATCGGGGGCAGGCTGACCGAAGCCACGGGGCACCCCAGCCTTGTCGTGACCATCCGGGACGGAGCATGTACGGCATCTCTTCGAAGTACGCGCGCCTATCACGTCACCGAAGGGTTGGAACGTATCGCCGACCTGCTCAGTTCATTCGGCGGACATGCGCAGGCGGCAGGATGCACGTTCCCGGAATCGAACCTTGCCGAAGTCATCCGGCGACTCTCGGCAGACGCCGCCGCACGCACTGAGAACGACGACCTCCTCCCCACACTCACGGCGGATGGCAGCATGGAAGTGCAGGACATCACGCTGTCGTTCTGCGAACAGTTGAAGCACCTGGAACCGTTCGGTCAGGGAAACCCCGAGCCGCTCTTTCTTCTGCAGAACGTGCGGATGGAGCAGATGCGCCGCGTGGGAAACGAAGGCGCGCACCTGCAGGGCCGCATCGCCGGGCTCAAAACAATCGGTTGGCGTTTGGGTTCCCTGATCGAGAACGCTACGGCACCGCTTGATGTCATCTGCAAGATCGGCATCGACACGTGGAACGGACGCAGAGCGCCGCAAATCGTGATCGAGGATATCCGCATTTCCACCTCCATAGCTTCGATGGCGCACTCAGGGACGGGTGCTGCTCGTTCACATCAATAGAAGCAGCCCTTCGTGGCTGCGACTCTCACGAATATTAAACCGGTGCAAGGGCTCCTTCCATCTGGAAGACGCTCGAGATGGGTGTCGATAATGCTGCTGCGATTTTGTAAGCAAGGAGTACGGAAGGATTCGTCTGTCCACGCTCGATCGACATGATCGTCTGCCGGCTGACCCCCGTGCGAAGCGCCAATTCCTCCTGCGTCATGTTCTTCTCGAAACGGAGTCGGCGGATGCAGTTCTTGAGGGCGACAGAAGACATGGAGAGGAGGAGGAAGGTTGGTAGGGGCGCATTGTACTGACCGCGTGCGCAAGATCAAGACTCACTCAGCCCACTTACGCTTGCGCGGGAAAACATAGTGACGTCCGGCTCATCGTGCAAGCAAAAGAACTCCGAGAGGAATCAGGTAGAGCGCAAACCACGCCGTGCTGAATCGCCCGACGAATGCCCGCAGGGCCAGGACCGCAAAAATGCTGGCGCCGAACGAAGCGAGGAACCCCGCACTGCTCACTGCGAACGACGGAAGAGCCGCGGAACCATTCCACACTTTCATCGCCGTGAAGAGTGTTGCGCCCGCAATCGCCGGAACAGCCATCAGAAAAGCAAAATCCACGGCATCGTGGCGCTTGAGCTTAAAGGCGCGGGACGCGGCAATCGTCATCCCCGAACGCGAGACACTCGGCAGAAGTGCAAACGCCTGCGCGATGCCGATGCAGATCACTTCCCACATTTTCAAAGCTGTAAAGGGCCGCCGGCCGGGCATGCGTTCCGCAACCAGCAGCACGATGCCGGAAAGCAGAAAGCCGATCCCGAGCGCGAACGGGGAACGCAGGGCATCCAGTGCTTCGCCGAACATCGCGCCCGCAATGCCGGCCGGGATGGTGACGATGACCAGCACCATGAGCATTCTCACTCCTGCACGATCGCCGATGAACGGCGACCGGAGGATGCGCTTCCATGTCTTTGCGTAGCAGAGCAGAAGGGCGAGCAGCGATCCAAAATGCAACAGGACATCGAAACCGAGAAGCCCGTGCGGAATCAGGACGCCGAAGTACTGCTCCGCCAGCGCGAGGTGCCCGGAGCTGGAAACAGGCAGGAGTTCGGTGAACCCCTGCAGGAGGCCGAGCAGAAGAGCCTGAGCAGTCGTCATGCGGACAGCATAGCGGAAGCGCATCGAAGAGAGAACGCACGCGCAGCAAGGATCCGCCTTCCGATTGAGAGGAAGAATGATCTCCTGTACGTTGCCCCCGCAGATGGAATTTCTCTTCTCCCTCTTCGGCTTCTTCCTCCACATTGATACCGCATTGGGCGGCATCATCGCGCAGTATGGTTCGCTGACCTACGGTTTGCTCTTCGCCGTGCTCTTCTGCGAAACCGGCCTCGTGATCACACCGTTCCTTCCGGGCGATTCCCTTCTCTTCGCCGCGGGAGCATTCGCGGCAGTCGGCTCTCTGCGGATCGAGGTGCTCGTCGTGCTGCTGAGCGCGGCAGCCATCCTCGGCGATACGGTGAATTACTCCATCGGGCATTAC
>JAUSKD010000037.1 GCA_030647195.1 Candidatus Peribacter sp.
CACAGAGCCATCCGCATAAATGACGCGGTCGATGATCATGGGCTTCATGAGCTTGCCGTTATTGGCGAGAGCAGCGAAGGCCGTGACCATTTGCAGCGGGGTCGCCGAGAGTCCCTGTCCGTACGAGGACGTGGCGAGCAGGGCGTTGCTCCAGTTCTTCCATGGCCGAAGCTCTCCGGGAAGCTCGTCCTCCAGCTCCACGCCCGTAATGTGTCCGAAGCCGAAGCGGTCCAACGCGCGGTAGAAGAGCTTGCGACCCAGTTTGGCCGAGACGGAGGTCATACAGGTGTTGATCGAAAATTCCAGGCAGTTGGTCAGCGTGACCTTGCCGTAGTACTTGAAGAGCGCGTTCTGGATCGTGAACTCATCCACCTTCACGGGGCCGGTGTCGTCGTAGATGTCGTTCGGCGTCACTTCGCCCTGATCGATCGCTATGGCCATGGTCACCGGCTTCATCACGGATCCGGGCTCGTACACCGCCTGCACAGCCCGGTTCAAGTAGGCGCCCACGCCGATGCCATTCTTGAATTTCAACCACACCTCCGGCCGCTCGGTGGGGAAGAGCTCGATGCGCGTCGTCTCCCCGAGGTACAGGTAGTAGCGGACGATATCCTTGAGCTCATAGAAAGCCTCGATCTCCTGCAGTTTCTTCTGCTTCTCCACGGAGAGGGCGCTGCGTCCTGCTTCCGTGAAGACGTCGTCCACGTAGGCCTTGAGGATGAAGGCGCGCGTGTCGGGGTGGTAGAGCTCGACCACGATCTGCTTCTGCTGATCCGGCGCTATGACCATCGGGACCTTTTCGAAGACGGCGCCGTAGTCATTCGAGTCGAAGAGCGGGGCGTTGACCATCGCGAGGATGCGCCCGGTCTCGGGATCCATGACAATCGCCTGACCGCTGTCGGCGTCCGCGTTCTTGACGGCGGCATCCATGAGCGTCTCGACCTCTTTCTGGATGGCGCGATCGATGGTGAGGACGATCGTATCGCCGTCTTTCGGATCCACGATCCGCTGGTCCGCGGTCAAAATCTGTCCGCCACTGGGATCGCTGACCGTCGAGATCAGTCCTTCCTGTCCCCGCAGCTGCGGATCGAACGTGCGTTCGATGCCGTACTGGGCTTCCTGATTCGGGTTGAGAAACCCGACGACGTGCGCCCCGACCGTGCCGTCGGGGTAGTAGCGCCAGTGCTCGGGGATCAGGGCGATGCATCGGAGCGGATCGACGATCTTCTCGGCCTCTTCCGCGCTCCGCGCTCCTTTCTTGCGCGCCAGAGTTTCCTGCAGTGACTGCTGAAGCAGGTCTTTGACGCGAATGGAAACGGACGGGGGGAGTCTGCGCATGATCGAGACGTAGCGCAGCGGGCGCGAGCGCAGAAGATCGCGCATCACCACAGGATCCTTACCGAGCGGCTCGGCGAGCTTGCGGGCGATCGCCGCTATCTGAGCCTGATTCACCTGCTCCGGATCAGCGGAAATCAGTCGCGTATCTTTCTGGACGGTGATGCCGGGAATGCCCATTGCCTCGACAGCGGCGATCTGCACCTTGTTCGCCCCGTACAGGAGCGGGACGAAGGTCACGCGTTTCACGGCGATGCGTTCCTCGATCGAGCGGGCGAACCGCCTGCGCACCTCGGTCAGATCGGGAAGATCCGCGGACGAAGGCGGGGGCAGGTCTTTGGGCAGGGGCTCCAGGAGCGTCGTCGAAAGCAGCGCATTCATACGCACCATGGGATCGAAGGCGGCGGCGTAATCGTCCGTGAGTTCGCGAGGGCAGAGCGCGGATCCGGCGGAGCACGCGGCATGGACCTCGGGCGAGACCAAGAGGTCGGCGAGCTTTTCAGAGACCATCACCGCATCGTCGAGAATGAGCGGATCAACGTAGAGCAGGTCCAAGGTCGTGTTGGTGGCCATGATGCTCGTCTCATTCGTCTTACTGCTCTGCGCAAGGATCTCCCCGCGCCGGGCCGGAAGCACCACGCCGCCATAGTGCTGCGCCTGCGCGTAGGAACGGTACTCGTCGCCCCGAAGCAGCTGGAGCTCTAAGAGCCGAGCCAGAATAATCAGGCCCGCGAGGATGAGCACGATGTGCACGATGAGCATGCGCTGCTCGATGGTGCGGTTGCGCTGGCTCTCGGAGGGTAACCGGTACGTGTGCATGGGCGATGAAGTATAGGTAAGGAAGGTCAGGAAGGTAAGGAAGGTCAGGAAGGTACGGTGGTCGCGAGTGACAAATTGTGTTTCTCCTCAAGGAAAGTTCCTCTGGGTATTCTGCAAACAGCATCAGTGGTCATGGGGATCGTTTAGTGCTATAATAAGTAGATGGCTGCAAATTCATGGGAGCAGATGGACGGCAAGACACTTTTGGACACGCTGGAGCAGCAGTGTGTCGCGCAGGGCATTTCGGACCTGCACTGTTCACCGGAGAAGGAGTACGTCCGTTTCGAGGTCCGCTTGCACGGCGTTCTGGAGCTGCTCGCGCACATTTCGCCTGCGGTGTATACGGACTTTCTGCGGCACGTGAAGTTCGCTTCGAAGCTGAAGATGAACATTACGAATATTCCGCAGGACGGTCAGCTGGTCTTTGCAGTGATCGACAAGGATGCGGCCGGCAAAGACCAGAGCCGCACGGTCAACATCCGTGTCGCCACGATTCCCTCGCGCTTCGGAGAAGCCATTACCCTGCGCTTTCTCGATCCCAAGCGTGGCATCGTCCAGCTGAGGGAACTGGGATTCCCCGATGTGATGGCCGGAAAGCTCTCCGACATGATGAAGGTGGCCAACGGACTCTTCCTCATCACCGGTCCTACGGGCTCGGGAAAGACCACCACGCTCTACGCACTCTTGAAGACGCTCATCGGGACGCACCGGCACATCATCACACTGGAAGATCCGATCGAGTACGAGATCGGCGGCATCGTGCAGAGTCAGATGGACGCCTCGCACGATTACACGTTCGCTTCGGGCTTGCGGTCCATCCTGCGCCACGACCCCAACGTCATCCTCGTGGGTGAGATCCGCGACTTAGAAACGGCGCAGACGGCCATCGATGCCTCGCTCACCGGCCACCTCGTGCTCTCGACCCTGCACACCAATTCCGCCATCGAAGCCATTCCGCGCCTGCTCTCGATGGGCGTCAGCCCCTATACCTTCGCTCCGGCGCTGCGCGGGGTGATGGCCCAGCGTCTCGTGCGCACGCTCAGGAAGGATCTGCAGAAGGAGGGAGTGAAGGTGGATCCTGCGGACAGCGCATCCTTCGGTGGCCGGACCGTTATTGCGGAGGTTCTGCAAGCGACGCCCGAGATCCAGAATCTGATTCTGACGAACGAGTCGGCAACCGCCATCGAACAGCAAGCCCGCAAGCAGGGGTACGCCTCGATGCGCGACATGGGCGATGAGCTGGTCAGACAACACATCACGCTGCAATCTGAGGTGGATCGCGTGACACGGTAGAGGTAGGGAAAGTAATGAAGGTGTGGGAAGTAAGGAAGGGAAGAAAGACTCGAAGGGCTTGCGAAGAGACACTATCATTTTTGATACCTTTCTTGTTTTCAATACCTTCAGTACCTTCCTAACCTTCCTTACTTTCAATACCTTCTCTCCCGAGTTGGCCTTGCTTCCGGGACGCTCTTCCACGTACCATGACAGACCAATCACGCTCTTCACTGTGCTCTACTACCGACACCGCCGGAATCATTTCGCTCTCGCGGAACCTTCGCCCCTGCGCAGGGCGCTCCGTCCGTCCATCGGCGTCGCTCTGGCTCTTTTGATTCTGTACTTCGCCGGATCATGGCTGATGAACAGAATCGGGCTTGGCAATCACGCGCGGCAGACGGCCGTCGTGCTGACGGTGGAACGGCAGGGCACCGCGCAGGTTTCGCTGGATGACAAGGACTTTGCATCCGCGCAGGACGACATGAAGCTGTATGCCTCCGACCGGGTGAAGACGAGCGCGAACGGCCGGGCTGCGCTCACATTCTTCGACGGTACGATCATCAGACTCGGCGATCAGACAGAGGTGACGGTGCTCCAAAGCGACCTCAAGACCGAGAACTCCCTGCTCTCCATCAATCTTCTTTCCGGTCAGGTGTGGGTTTCCACCCCCGCTGTGCCATCCTTCACGGGATCCGTGTTGCGGTCGATCGAGGCGAGCAGCGGCATCGCCTTCGACATTCCCCGCGCGGCGGATGCCGTGATCGGGCTCAGGTCCGCCACGGTCTATGCGGCTGCGGGGCTGGGTATCAAACTCACTATTCCCAAGGCGGTGATCCCGGTGATCGTGGGCGAGGGGCAGCAGTTTGCACTGCCCGAGAACTTCGATCCCGATGCGGATCTCTACCAGTACCGATCCGCGATCGGATCACTCGCGTCCATTCCGACATTTGTGCAGGAGAGCCGGACAATCTATCTGACGGCGCATCCCGGGGGGCCGGTTGGGACCGGATCGGGTCTGACGGTTGCCGAGGGGACGGAGCTTTCCGTCGCGAGCCCGGCAAACAATGCCACGGTGCGCACGGGAACGGTGAACGTGAAGGGGGTTGTGGGGAGCAAGGTCAGTGTCGTCCGGGTGAACGGCTATCAGGCTACTCTGGCGGCAGATCGCACGTTTGCCATCGAGCTTTCGCTTCCCGACGAGAACAGCGTGACGATCACCGTCGAGGCGCTCAATCAGCAGGGAGCCGTGCTCGAAACAGCCGTGCGCCAGATCACGCGTGACCTCAAGCCTCCGTCATCCCCCGCCATCCAAAGCCCGGCTGCCACTGGCCAGACATACCGGACACAACGCCAGGAGTTGCCGATCACCGGAACGGCGCCGTCCGGCACGGTGGGCATCATGGTCAACGACTACCGCCTGCAGATCTTCAAGCCCGGGGATACGACGTGGACGTATCTGGCCTCGACCAAGCTCGAGAACTTCCATGAGGGCGAAAACATCTTCAACGTCTTCGCGATCAACGATGCGGGCAAGCAGAGCGAGCCTGCCACGCTCACGATCGTGCTCGGTGGTGAGGGCGAGGGGGTCATCAATGCCGGTAGCGCCAGTAGCGGAGCTTCCTCCGCCATCACTTCCGAAGAGGATCTGCCGAAGAATGCCGCCCTCAAGCCCGGAACGGTGCAGGTGACGGCTCCGCTTGCGGGCACGCAATTCACCTCGACGGGCAGCGCCTTTCTGATCGAGGGTTCGACCCCGTCCGATACCGCCAGCGTGTGGGTGAACGGCTACAAACTGCGTCTCTATACGCCCGGCAAGACCTTCTGGAACTACATCGCCGATCCGGCGCTCGGGACGCTGAAGAAAGGCGTGCACACCTACATCATCAATGCGCGCAATGTGGCGGGCGAACTGCTGGATTCGGTGACGTACACGGTGACGTACTAATCAGAACTGATTTGCGATTTTCTGATTTGTGGATTTGCGATTTAAATCAGTTTCAAAAATCGCAAATCGTAAATCTTCACATCACAAATCCATCACTGGAACTTTCCCCTGAAGACAAATTCCTTCTGCGGCTTTCTCTCGCGCGGGGTTTTCTCCCGTTCCTGCAATTTGGGGTCTAAATCCTTGGGGTCGTCCGGATAGCCGACGGCGATCATGGAACCTGCGACGAAATCTGCTGGAACACCGAGGAGGGTAGCGGCCTCGTCCACCTTGAAGCCTGCCATCTGGTGGGCGACGAGACCGAGTGCCGGACATTGGGCCGCCAGATACGCCGAAGCGGCACCCGTGTCGTGCAGGCCGTGACGGTTCTCTTTGCCGTTAAAGGTGAAGGTTTTCTTGGCAAAGCTGACGGCGAGGAGGAACGCATTCCTGGCCCATGCATTCCCCGACAGAAGGAGGGACTCGAGCCGCTCGCGCGCCTCTCCATCGTTCTTAGTGGCGTAGACGTAGCGCCACGGCTGCTCGTTGTAGCTGCTCGGTGCCCACCGCGCGGCTTCGAAGAGGGTTTGGATCTTGTCATCCGAGACGGGCTGGTCACTGATTGCGAGCGGACTCCATCGCTCTTTGAATGCCTCGAGAATGGGAAGGTCGGTCGGTGCGGTCTTGCGAGGGTAGTCCATAGGATGGGAGGAATGAACCCTCACGCTACTCCTCTTTGTCCGGAGGCGTAAGGGACAGTGTGCGCAGTGTTTTTGTGAAGAGTGAAGTCAGCGGGGCGACAACGGTTGTCTGCTTTTTGGAGCCGGGGGAACGAAAAGTGAGTTTCCAGGCATGGAGGCAGAGGCTGCCGATATGTTTCTCCTCAGCCATGCGCTCGCTTGCAGGCGAGGTGTAGGTTTCGTCCCCGAGCACGGGATGCCCGATGGCGCTCAGGTGTACGCGGATCTGGTGGGTGCGGCCGGTGTGCAAGTCGCAGGCGAGAAGGGCAGTGCCGTTCTCCGCCGAGAGGATGTGGTAGGTCGTCTGCGCGCTCCTCGAGTGGGTCGCTCCCATGACGGACATCTTCGTCCGCTGCGAAACATGCCGGCCGATGGGGGCATCGATGTGCGCTTCCCGCTCCGTCGGGATCCCTGCGACAATGGCGAGGTAGGTCTTCTTGATCGTCCGATTTTTGAATTGCTCCTGCAGCTTCACATGCGCCTGCGGGGATTTGGCTACCAGCAGGCACCCGGTGGTCTCGCGGTCGAGACGATGCACCAGCACGGAAGCGGCGGAGAAGGGGAGCTTCTTCTTTTTGAAGAGCGCTGCAATGCCGTGCAGGATCGTCGGTTCATCCTTCGAAAGACCCGGCGCAGGATGCATGGCGATGCCCGCGGGTTTGGCAATGACGAGGCACGCATCATCCTCGTAGAGGATCGCAAGTTTCAGATCTTTGGGCGTGATGCGGCTCTCGCTCGCCCGTTCGCCGGTATCCGTCACTTCCACCGTGTTACCCGGATGCACCAGATGCGCGGGCTTGAGCACGAGGCGGCCGTTCAAGAGGACGGCGCCGTCACGCACCAGTGCTCCGGCCTTCACGCGGCTGAGTGCAGCTGCGTCGGCGAGGAACACGTCGAGGCGCTTGCGTTCGGGTACGGGGAACGTCGGCATGGCGACAGTCTACCTCTTTATGAACCCAGTCGGCGACGGATGGGGAAGTTTCGGTAGAGGGGATGACCCTGTGGCATGAGGCTGTCGTTCCGAAAGAGGGAACCAAGTTGCAGTCGCGTTTCAGGTTGCACGGGTGGAAGGGGCTGCATCGGGAACTGCGGGAAGCTCAAATGACGTTCCTCGCCCTGAACGGAATGAAAGGGGAAGAGCACCCGCGGTCGGTGCGCCGCATCCCATTTATGCAGGTATGCATCCGTCAGATTGCCTTCGGTGGAGTCTTCGGGGGAACCCATGTCTTCATGGTAGAACTGCCGGTGGATTGCAACAATGGCGATCTATCGCAGTGGATCGCTCTGCTGTACTCTTTTACCGATATGAGCTCACCCTCTGACCTCCTCACCCGCGCCGTGGAAACGGTTGTTCCTCGGGATCTTGCCGAGCGGAAGCTCAAGAGCGGCAAGCCGATCCGCCTCTACCTCGGCATTGATCCCACGGGGGCGAAACTGCACATCGGGCACTCGGTGCCGCTTCGAAAGCTCAAGTCGTTTCAGGAAGCCGGACACGAGGTAATCTTTCTGATCGGCAGCTTTACGGCGACGATCGGCGATCCCTCCGGACGCGATCAGTTGCGCGAGCCGCTCACGCTCGCAAAGGTGGAAGAGAATTTCCAGACCTACAAAAATCAGGCGGCCAAGATCCTCGATCTCTCGAAGGTGAAGATCGTCTACAACCACGAGTGGCTGGGCAAGCTCAAATTCGACGAGATCGTGAAACTGGCGAGCAACGTCACGGTGCAGCAGATGCTGGATCGCGAGATGTTCCAGCGGCGCATCGCGGAGGGCAAGCCCATCGGCGTGCACGAGTTTCTCTACCCGCTCATGCAGGGGTACGACTCGGTGATGCTGGACGTGGATTGCGAGCTTGGGGGCAACGACCAGCTCTTCAATATCCTCTGCGGCAGGACGCTGCAGGCGGCCTATGGCAAGCGCGAGAAGTTCGCTCTCACCACGCGTCTCATCGAAGGCACGGACGGGCGCAAGATGAGCAAGACCTACAACAACTGCGTGTATCTGGAGGATGAACCGGCCGACATGTTCGGCAAGGTCATGAGCGTCAAGGATGATCTGATGGAGACCTACTTCGAGTGCTGCACCGATGTTCCGATGGAAGAGGCGAAGAAGATTCTGGGCGGCAAGCCGCGGGACGCCAAAGCACGCCTCGCACGCGAGATTGTGACGCTTTATCACGGCAAGGAAGCCGCAGCGAAGGCGGAGGAATCCTTCAATCGCGTCTTCAAAGACAAGGGATTGCCCGAGGACATTCCCGAGGTGAAGGTGAAGAAAGGGACAGCACTCATTGATGTTCTGGTGTCATCCAAGCTCGTTTCCAGTAAGTCCGAAGCACGCCGTGTCATTGAACAGGGCGGCGTAAAGATGAACAATAAAGTTGTTCAATCAATCGAGCAGGGGATTGAGGAAGGGATAGTGCAGGTGGGGAAGCGGAAGTTTCTTCGCATTGTAGTATGAAGTCAGAATTGTTTCACCAAATTGTGAGGCCTATTCAATCACCAGTATTTATCTATCCATTTATTTTAGTGGTTCTACTTTCAACCACATTCTCATTCCCATATTATTTTTCCCAGTCGTTTGAAATTCAAATTGATAGCTCTGGTCATGGGTATGTTATTGGTGGACAAATTACTCATGGAGTGAAACGGCTGATCTCTTATTCAAATACTATTTCTAGTAGTTCATCTTCCCTATCGAGCCATACTGAGGCCAACAGCGAATCATCATCTTCATCCAGGGGACTTAATTATAATCTCATTAAGGATGAGGTAATTAGCACTGTCGGAATGATTGATACTAAAACCTTTTTTGCAGCGAGATTGCTGTCTGGTATTTCTTATCTAAATAAGTTAGATCATCGCAAATGTGTTAAGGTTCAACAACGTCCTGGGTTCGCAAGCGCTAGCCCATTTTTGCGCGTCCAAGTTTCAGGATCAGTTTTTAGTACAAAAGACGTCGTGCCGAGTGATGGATGGTATTGTGTCACCTCTGGAAAAGACGATTTCATTGCGATTCTTGAGCGCGCAGTTAGTAATGAGAGCCCCAAAGATATTATTCAAACTATTCCTGGTGAAAGCTGGTTTATTCTATTTGAATATCCAGTTTATTGGCCGTTAATTTCTGTCTGCTTATTGTTATTGGCCGGTATTCTAACTTGGATTATCAGAGGTGCATGGAGAAAGATTGAAAAGAAGTAAGAATCGCGCGAAGCGCTGGGTGGCTCTGACGGGCCCCAGCGATGAGCGCAACCACTGAAAGGGAAAGGATAGCCCGTGGAAGGAAAACCGCTAGGTTTGCCTTCCACGAACAGCTAGGGGGTAAGCGAAAATTCCTCCATGTCGTCTTGTCCTGACACGCCGGGGATTCTAGACTTGGCGAAACAGCCGACATGTCCGTCACCTCTTCAGAGACCGTGGCGCGCGATACTCCCACCACTGATGCGGTGGATACGGCTTCGCGTGTGGCGAAGAAAGTGGCGGTAGTGAAAATGCCACATTGTACTTCCGGAACGCTCCTGCGGGAGTTCATTGCCGATTCCCTGCATCGGGGCGAAATGAGTAAAGAAGAAGCTGTGCGGTTGATGCGGATATTCGATGATGCGGAAATACGTGAAATGGAAGGTGCAAAAATGCCTGAACCGGAAAAGGAGAGGGCCCTTGTGAGTCGTGGCCACCAATATGCAATACGCATCTGGCAGCTGCTTACCTTGCGCTGGTCAAAGTCCCAGGAATCCGAAATCCAATAAAATTGCTGGGTAGCCTCCGAAGAGAACTACCCAGCGTGCCGGACCCCCCGCGTCCACAATGAGAATGATAAATGGGTGGGAGTCAGGCGGTTCAATCGTATCGTTTGAGCTTTGTGCTGACAAGAAAACTGGACAGTTTCGGATCTGCTCTCAGGATTGCTGCGAAAGGCGCTTCAGTGTCCCTGCATGATCGCGCAGGTTGGGTTCCCAGATTTTTGTGCAGTTCACCAGGCGTTCGTGGTGGTCCAGGAGCAGATCAAATATACGTTGTCCGGATCCATTGGATGTCAGACGTTCCAGCTTCGAAAGCCGGAGGACATCGAGCAGTGCCTTTCGGATATCCTCGCGCATCGGTTTGGCCCATTTGAGGGAATCATCTTCGGTCGTGTCGAGCAGAAATTTCCGCATCACCACGTGCGGACGACCCTTTGCGAAAAATTGGTGAACGCGCTGCATTTCCTTTGCCGTTCCAAACGGAGGGAGCTTATGGATTCCCAGGAGCCCGATTTGATCCATGATCAGGCTCATCTCGCGGTCCAGGTACCATGCCAGGTGGAATGCTGCCTTGGCTCTGCGCAGAGACTCTCCCTCACTGTGGTCGTGCGTTTCAATGAACGTGCCCGGCTGGTAGAGCGTATGCCAGTCATCGGGGGTGAGCAGGGCGAGGACATCCTGGTACATGCCGGGCGGCAAAGAGCGGTCTTTATGATCCTGCCAGCTGACACTGCCGATCAGAAAACGTCGGAGAAAGAAGTCCGGCGGCGCGTGCCCTGTCGCATCATGAAAAGCCCGGTGTTCCGATGCCCGAATTCGCGAGAGGTTCACGCTATTACCCGCGCCGTCGAACGAGTGCGGTACGCAGTGGTGGTCGGTGATGATCTCCGCTGGCATAGGAGGAGCACGCTAACAAGGGATTCCGCTTGAGTAAACCGAAAAACCGGAGCAGTGACGGCAACGCCTCTGCCGAGAATCGTTCTTCAGATCAGGCAGGCCACCGTGTAGTGCTGTTGGCAGGCGGATGCCGTTGCCGTAGTTCCAATCGGGGAGAAGAGCAAACTGCATGCCGTCGCCACCCCTACCACGATGAGAGCGGAGAGGAGGAAGGCGAGGCCGAGATTTCGTGTATCGCGAGGCATTAGGTGAGGCTTGACATACTGTATAACGCGGGAGATTAAGGGAACGTTACGGAAAAAGAACACATATTTAGATCTTGCAGGTGACGCGGCAGCCGAGTCGCTGCAGGCTCGAAAGGGCTTGCCGATGGGCGGGCTGACCGCGCAAGGAAGGGAGAACGATGTGCAAATCCGAGCGGTTGGGGAATGCGGAAATCCACTCCAGAACGCCAACGAGAGCGGTATCGGGCGACCGGGAGCAGTCGATGCGCACCGCGGAAAGTGCGGAAGACGGCCTCTGGATGAGCACCTCAGGTTGCATGCACGCAGTGTACACTCGTACACCACTTGGATGCAAGTGATTTGATCCCAAACAGTGTTCGATCTAAGAATTTTCTTTTGCGTGAGAGCAAAAAATTCCAGGAGTGTCCGGGTGCCTCAAGCGAAAAAACCGATGAGATGTTGTGTGATCATCAAACGATCACTGCGATCTCTGTCCGGCATCTTTCACGGCAGCCGACACGACCGAAACAACCCGCGGCTCGAAAACCGGAGGAATGATGTTTTCCGCTGTGGGAGAGGGGACGAGGCGAGCGAGTGCCTCTGCGGCGGCCACCATCATCCCGGGCGTAATGCGCCGGATGCGGCCGTCCAGTGCACCCCGGAAAATCCCCGGGAACACGAGCACGTTATTGAGCTGATTGGGATAGTCGCTCCTGCCGGTTGCCACGACTGCAGCCCCGGCTTTCTTCGCTTCTTCCGGCATCATCTCGGGATCGGGATTGGCGAGGGCGAAGACAATGGGTTTTTCTGCCAT
Organism: Candidatus Peribacter sp.; assembly: GCA_030647195.1. GTDB lineage: Bacteria > Patescibacteriota > Gracilibacteria > Peribacterales > Peribacteraceae > Peribacter. The sequence continues at coordinate 11,768 of JAUSKD010000037.1, forward strand.
GACCGCGATCATTTCGGGCTTCAGGACGCCGGGCTTGCTGACACCCACGAAGGCATCGGCCCCCTTCAGTGCGTCAAAGAGCATGCAGCAGGCATCGCTCTTGTTGGTGAACGAGGCCAGCAGGTTCTTGAGCCAGCCCAGATCGTCGCGGTGCATTGTGACGACCCCCTTGGAATCCGTGACGATGATGTCGCCGACACCGTACGAGTGCAACAGTCGCACGATCGCGGAACCGGCTGCCCCAGCGCCCGAGACAACGATTTTCATCTTTGAAAGTTCTTTGCCCACGACCTTCGCAGCATTGAGGAGCCCGGCCAGCACCACGGTGGCCGTGCCGTGCTGATCGTCGTGGAAGACGGGGATAGCGAGCATGGTGGCAAGCCGCTGTTCGATTTCGATGCAGCGCGGCGCCGAGATATCCTCCAGATTGATGCCGCCGAATACCGGGGCGATCGCCGCGACCGTCCGGACGATCTCGTCCACGTTCTGCGTCTCGAGCGCGATGGGGAAGGCATCGATCCCGGCGAACCGCTTGAAGAGCGCGCATTTGCCTTCCATGACTGGCAGCGAGGCCAGGGCCCCGATGTTGCCGAGGCCCAGCACCGCAGAACCGTCCGTAATCACAGCGACGGTGTGGCTCTTGATGGTGTACTTCCAGACATCCGCGGGGTTGCTCGCGATCATACGGCACGGTGCCGCGACACCGGGGGTGTAGGCGCGTGCGAGATCATCTTTTGTTTCAAGAGGAACCGTGGTCTCGACACGCAATTTGCCATGGTGTTTCTCGTGAAGGGCTAACGATGTGTCGTCGTAGGACATCGACTCGAAAGGTAAATGGGCCGCGAGTATACAGGAAAGATCGGTTTGAACGCTGCAGAAAGCCGCAAAAGGATGTCTACTTTACTGGACGCTCCGTTCGCGGCTTCTATACTGCGCCGGTTGGTATCCGGCAGGCGGTCCTTGGCAACACAGGAGGTCAAAGCCATGAGAAGCGTGACTCTCGGCTCGCTTGAGCTGGGAGAAGCACTCAAGATTCGCACCCAGAGACTAGTGAACACTGTGCTCTCCAACGGTTCGGATTTTCCGTGGTTCCCTGAAGGGTTTACCTTTCCGATGGGAACCGACAAAAACGACCGCCCGCGTCACCTCTGCAGCGAGGAACGGGTGATCCACGGCGTCTCGCTGGTGTTTCCCGTTGTCTTCTTGGACGTCGGGACCTACAGCAGCAGAGGTGCCGCAAGTACCTTCCACCCCTACTGGATCGAGTGGCAGGCGATCCATGACTGGATGCCGTTGCCCGATCAGCGGGAGTGGCGTGACGGCACGATGATCGAGGGGGTCTGCGCGATGGCACAGGCTCCTGAAGTCGGCAGCCTTCGCTGCTACGACCGGTCATGGATTCAGGCGTCCGGGCAGCTCTATGTCAGGCGCGACAGGGTCGTGGCCAACTGTGGCGGAAGCAGCAGCTTCCACCATCGGATGCTCGTTCGCAGGTGCTTCTGTCCGGAGCCCCCCCGTGGGCTGATGACGTACTAAACCCAGGCATGGAATGTCAGGGTCTGCCAGACCGATACCACAACACCGCACCGTTTCTCAGGCGACTGAGAGACGGTGCATTTTTATGCCGCGCCACAGTAGAAGGTTGACGAGCAACAGCGCGATCATGCCTGCCAGCCCCGTTAGTCCCACGGTGAGGTCACTGCCGCCGTTCACGTACAGGAGCGCGAGCCCCGCTGTGCCGTTGAGTGTGCCGTGGAAGACGGCGGCTGCAATGACGGACCTGGCGCGCAGCGTGATGTAGTTCAGGAGGGGAGTTAAGAGAATCGTCCAGAGCGTCATCATGAAGACGCCCGCGACCGGATGCTCGGGGTAGTTATGTCCGAGCAAAATCAGGGGTGCATGCCAGAGTCCCCACACCGTGCCGATGATGAGCGAAGCACGCCAGAAGCCGAGGGGGAGCAGGTGCCTGAGCAGGTATCCGCGCCAGCCCGCCTCTTCGCCGAACGCGGCAATGGCATTCACCGTGATGCCAGCGATCATGCCGCCCGCAAGACCGAGGATCAGCGGAAGGTACGGGGCGCGTGCGAGATCCGTTTGCATGGTGGCGATCTGCTGGGGCGTCAGCGTGGCGCCGAAGCGCGCGAACATGCCCGCCATACCCAAATCAAACGAAACGCCGGGCTCTATCAGACTCACAATGAACGTGAGGAGGGCCAGGATTGGCGGCGTCACCCACGAAACGATCCACCAGCGGTTGAAGCCAAACGAAATCCTCAGTGCGGGACGCAGGGGTTCTCTGTAGACGAAGCGGACGAGGACCAGCGATACCAGGAGTGGCAGGAACATGTACGTCACGGCCACGATCAGTGCGCCGGGCATCTGCCACTCGCCGCCGAGCAGGAAATAGAGCAGGACGAACAGGTAGCTCACGGCGAAGATCGCGAGGACGAAGGTGCGGACGCGCTTCAGGGGGGGTACAGAGGTCATGCCGGATACTCTACCAGATTACTTATTGGCTTACAGAAGCGGAAAAAATGATTTGTTTGCTCCATCCGCGGGCAGGGCTAGAATCGAAATGTCCTTTCCCCCCATCTCTCATGGCCAAGAAAGCCCGCACGAAGAAGAAGTCCAAGAAAGTGGCGAAGCGCAAGGCAAAGAAGACCCTCAGGCGCCGCCCTGTCCGCCGTGCAAAGAAGACCATGAAGAAGAAGGCCAAAAAGACGAAGAAATCCACGAGGAATCTGAAGAAGGTCAAGGCGAAGGTCGTGAAGAAGGTGGCGAAGAAAGTTACGGCGGCCAAGAAGAAGCTGGTGAAGAAGATCGCCGAGCAGGTGATCGGCAAGGTGACGCACTACTACGACCGTATCGGCGTGGCCGTGATTGCGGTCAACGAGACCATCCGTCTGGGCGATACGATCCTCCTGAAGCACGGCAAGCGCGTCTTTGAGCAGAAGATTTCTTCCCTGCAGGTCAACCACACCCCCATTACCTCTGCCACGAAGGGGCAGGAGGTTGGCATGAAGGTGGACGAGGTGGCCGATGAGGGAACGCTCATCCTTCCGGCGTAAAGCTCATCATGCAGCATCGATCCGCAAGTGACGGCAAAGAGACCGTGGCGCGTGCGTTGGGACAGACCTTCGCAACCGTGCAACATCTGACGGATCTGGTGGTGGCGTGGGGCAGCCGCAAGTTGAAGCAGGTGGGCGATCAGCCGGATCCGGCGAAACCCAGAAAGGGCATCCTGCCGACGCTGAAACGCTCATTGCGCGCGACTGCGCGGTTTGTGGGGAATCTGGGGGATGCCTACTACGAGTGGTATGAGAGGTTGAAGGCCCGGAAGATGAAGTAATGAGGGATTGCTTGAATATATTTTTGCCATCTTTGTCAGTGCAACCAAAAGGGGATCGTTCTTTCCTTGAAGCATGTATGAACCTGTTTTTTTGTCAGGGGGCTTAAGGAACCTTGTTCGGTTCCCTCAGCCCCCCGACACCCCCGTCACCCTCCTAACCCAAGCTGGGCGGGAAACCTGCGGGTTTCCCTCCCCTCCGGTCCCTCCCTTCCAACCGGTTTATGTAATTGTGTGTGTATTTATGAACTGTGGGAGGGGCGCGTCACTCTTTGTCGCACTGACAAAGGTGGAAAAGAAATCGAGAAACAATTGTTGGCCGTGATGTACAATGTCGTTCCGGATATGGATGGGATGCTCCCGTTCCTCCGGCAAACAAGAATATTCATTTTCGCCTGCGCGGTAGTGGTCTTCGCCATACTCGTCGCCTTCGCTCCCAGTCTGAGCCATCCTTTCATGAGCGACGACTACCACGTGCTCGCCGCACTTTCGAGCCAGCCCTGGGACCTGCGCTTCTTCTTTACGGGCAACGGCAACTACATGATCCCGGTGACCAAACTCTTTTGGGTCGTGCAGTTCGCTCTTTTCGGCACGGAGGCACAGGGGTATCACTTGTTCTCACTCCTGCTCCACCTTGCCAATACAGCACTCGTCGCGCTGTTCTTTGCGCGCCTTTTTAAATCAAAGTGGTCGGGGCTGCTGACGGGTGCATTCTTTGCGCTCTCGGCCAGCCACTGGCGCACCGCCATGTGGATGTCGGCCCAGATGAAGATGCTGGCTGCGTTCTTCCTCCTGATCGCACTGCTCTCGTTTCTCTCGTTCCTGCGCACGGGGGAGCGGCGGTACCTCATCGCCACCCTGATCGCGCAGATCGGCATGCCGTTTTCGAGCGCGCTCGGGATCGAGCTGCCGTTTGTCCTGGCGCTGCTCTTCCTCTTTCTCCGGAAGACCGATCAGAAACGCATCCGTGTGCCTGTGCGCCCTATCTGGCGGACGCTCGGATCCCTGATCGGGATCTGTCTCGTCTACGTCGTTCTGCAGCGGATCCTCTACGCGCATGCCAATGCTTTCCTCCTGAGCGGGCAGGGGCTGAAGGCAGGGCTCTTGAACCTCCTCATGGCCGGCAGGTGGCTGTTCGCCGGCCTGTTCGAGGGATTCGGGCACTCCATGACGGGCTTCTTCATCGGCGCGAATCCGGCGATTTTCTCACTGCATGCCGCTGCCGTGCCGGCCTCTGTCCGTTTCATTCCCCTGGGGCTATTGCTCATCCTGTTGCTCCTGCCCAAGCGTCAGGGATGGTGGAAAATGGCTTTACTCCTCGCGGCGTGGACCGTGCTGCTGTACGCCCCGCCGATTCTGCCCGATCTGTCGCAGGGATTCACCACGGATTGGTTTGTGACGCGGGCGCGCTACTTCTACGTGCCGGCGATTCCGGTCGCAGCACTACTCACGCTGCTCCTCACGTTTGTCCGCCTGCCGAAAAAACGTCCGGTGCGGCGGGCAGCCCTCGTGGTCATACTGGCGCTCTTCGGCGCCGGCGTGCTCCTCGGCAATCTGCGGCACATCGCCGCACTCGAGTCGACCGCCTCTGATTTCACCAAAGGATTCGCGCGCGCGCGTGATGCGTATGTGCAGGATCTGCGTTCGCTCCTCGGCAACACCTGGGGGACGCGGGTGGTCACCATCACCGATGTGCCGCTGGGGCAGACCACCGGATTCGACTATGCCGGACACAACGTACTGCCCTCGCACCTCGCGCAGATCTACCTCTCGCGAGACGAGCGATCCTCTTTCCGTTTTCTGCCCGGGGGGGTGCCTGCGGATTACGAAGTGACGGGTTTCGGCACGCTCTGGCCGCCCGTGGACGGACGAAGATTTTGAGGTAAGGGAGGTAGGGAAGGTAAGGAAAGTAAGGAAGGTTAGGTAGGTAAGGAAGGTAAGGAAGGTGATGAAGAAGGAATTCGAAAATAGTCTTCATGTTGCGTGTCACTGCGGCTCTGAAATGCGCTATGCTTTCTTCAACATGGCAGCCCCGTACAAGATTCCGACCCCGAAGCTCCTCTACGTCCACGAGAACCTGCTCCCGCACGTGCGGCACCGGTTCGGGATCGATTCGTACGAGTACCAGCTGGCGACGGATTTCATCGCGCACATTGCGGCCGAGAAGAACGTGCGCATGGGCACGCTGGAAGAGCAGTTGGGTTCACTCTATCTGCAATTCTTTCCGCCGCCCGCAGCGTTTGACGTGACGCTGGGCTTCGGGCGCAAAGGTGAAGTGCTGGCGCGCCTGCTCAACAGGCGCTGGGGGTGTTTCCCCAATATCCATCGTCTGGATATCACCCGCTACGAGCAAACCGACGGCAGTCATGTGCTCAAGAGCAAATCGGATATTTCCATCGAGGAGCAGATCAAAAAAGCGGTCACATCCAAGTCCATCGCCATCGTGGATGACGTGCTCTTTACGGGGTTCACCGCGTTCTCAATCTTGAACCTGCTGCCGCGCCATGCGTGCGACTGCATCCACCTGTTCTTCACCCGCGGCATGGAGGTGACCAGAAAGAGCCTTGAGGAGAAAGGACACCGCGCAGCCGTGGGGGTGTGCCTGAAGGGCAAGATCGAGGAGGACGTGAGTACGATCTCTTCCATGAATCTGGTTTCCAAAGGCGCCATCCACACGCCTACGGAAGGGGATATCTCGTATGCGCAAAGACAGGAATGGGTGGAGGCGTGGTTCCCCGCGCGCACCAAGCGCATCCTCGATCTGGCGCACGCCATCACGGATCTGGTGAAATCCTTCGAGCCGACGTCGGAGTCGGAAGAGACGATCGTGTAAGGATTTCCCTTAGCCCGCACCCGCGAAGGAGTGTGTCTGTGTTGTGGATAATATTTTGCGAACTAGCAGCAGCCGTTCCTGGCTGCGGCTAATCGTTTCCGGCTGCGGCTAAAAGGTACACGATAATCCGCTATGTCCCAGCGCCACCCGGTTCTGAATGAAGATGTGCAATTGGTCACAACGGTGACGGCACGACGCATGCCCATTTTCTCCGACCCTGCCAGCGCACGGGAAGCGGTCGAATGCTTGTATCGTGTACAAGCGCGGCATCCATTTTTCCTCTATGGCTTTGTAATCATGCCGGATCATTGTCATTTTCTTGTACGCGTTCCGGCTCCACAGAAAATTTCCACAATAATGAATGTGTTCAAGTCAGGCATGACATTCAATCTCGGCATCCCGCAATTGTGGCAGTCGCGCTATCACATTCGATCCGTGAAGAACATGCCGGAAGCCTTGAGGTACATTCACACAAATCCCATCAAGGCCGGTCTGTCGGATTCGGTTACGGAATATTTATGGTCATCCGCATCCGGGAAATGGGACATAACGGAATGGGGGGATTAACCCTTTCCGCACCCGCGAAGGGGTGCGTCTATATGTTGTGAATAATATTTTCATTCCCAGCAGCAGCCGTTCCTGGCTGCGGCTAATCGGATATGATATTCCGGATGCGTATGTGTGGCGTTTGTGTCTGCGAATAAAATCGCCACTATTTAAGGAAACAGGGGCGATGCAGCAAGTGCATAGCCCCCGTATCCCCTCCGGTTTCCCGGAGCAATCACGCGTCGGCGGGCGCGGGTTCGGACTTGCGCAGCACCATGCAGTGATCCTGCGGGACATCATCGATGTGCAGGACGTACCACAGGATGCGATACCGACCAAGATCGATCGATCGGACAACCGCGAAGAGACCGCCTTCACGCACGGGCGTGAACAGGTCTTCCCAGTTACACTTCTGCTGCAGCCAGGCATCCAGTACCTGATCCATCGTGATCCCGTCCGGGAGCGCGAAGGTGGGAGGCATCTGTGTACCTTTGGGCTTGATGACCGTCAGACGGACAAAGACCGTCCGACCGTTCTCTTCAATCAGCTCGAGAGTGTGCGGCATGCCGCCCCACTTCAGCGTTTGGGTACGTGTCGCCATGATGGACTCCTGTGAGAGTAGGGAGGGGAACCAGCCCCTCCGACAAATGAACGAAAGGACCAGATGACTCCCTACGAGAGAGGTGGTGTAAAGGAGCGGGAAAGTGAACGATGATAGCCCAAAACAGCCATGGGGAAGACGAACTCATCCGAATGTACAGGATCACCGGTTCAACCACGTCACACTGGTCTGCACAATCGTGGCGAAGCTCACCCACAGCAGGTACGGCACCTGCGCCCAGGCAACCCAGCCGGAGAGGGGAGCGACGGTGCGGATCATCCAGATGAGGGACACGAGCACCACGAGGATATCCACGGAAGCGAGATAGTTGTTCTTCATCCCGAATTGAATGGGCGAAAAAGCAAGGTTGGCGACGAGGTTGATCCCGAACGGCAGGAGCACCCACGGGGACCAGTGGCCCTTGATCACCTTCCAGACCACAAAGCTGAAGGACACGATGATGATGAGGTACAGCACGGACCACACGGGTCCGAAGATCCACGACGGCGGAGCGAAGAACGGCTTCTTAAGTGTGCTGTACCACAGGGTGGTGTCGGAGGGATTCATCGGGAGCGGGTGGAACGGGAGGAGGACTTCAGTATAGCTTTTATTTCATTCGCCCACTTCTTGCCCGGATCTCCGCCCCACAGGAACCATGCAATCAGTCCGTTGCTGGGGTGATCGGGATTTCCGAAGTCTTTTCCGCGCTTATCGACCTCGTGCCGCGCGAAGAAGCTGACCATGCGAAGTATTGTACGCCTGCTGAGGGGACGACGGTTCTTTAAATCCCGCGCCCGCGCGACCCCGACCATTGTACCGCCGCGCTTCCACGTTCTGCGTAATCGCAAACCCTCAGCCGCGTACCGGGCGACCTCGGCAGGGGGAATGAAGTGAAGCGGGATAGGCATCACGCCCTATGATAGCAAATCGGGACATGCACATCTGCTACTCTGCCCGCACCATGACCAAGGTGGAAACCGATCCTCACAGCCGATACTTCTGCGGAACGCGAGAGGCTTTCAACATAGTGAGGGGTACTGCCAAGTGGAGGGACCCTCCCATAGCAGGTGTTCTCGAGAAGATCCGCCGTCGTGTCCTTCTGGGGGGATTTCCGGTGAACATGGAGGTCGAACCGCTTCAGTATGATGCTATGGCCGAGAGCGTGCGCGTGCCGAAGCATCCTCTGTCTGCATTGCGCAACGAAAGCGAGGCAATGTGCTCTGTCCGTCAGCAGATACAGAAGATCATCCGCGCCATGGACCGGGAGCTCAGACAGAAGACCGTTCCGGTCGGGATCAATTGATTACACCAGCAGCGAGCCGTACAGCATCAGGCCGCCGATGGCGATGGCCACTACCGCAAGCACGGGGCGTGTGCCGGCATCGTCCAGTGCGCGCTGCGACACCCGGGTGAGCACATGCGGGAACCACGCGGCGGTGATGCCTTTGACCAGCCCCAGCCACGCCACGATGCGGATGAGCCCGGCGGGGTCCGTACCGATCGTATAGCCCTCTCTGAGCGTCAGAGCCGAGATCACGACGATCACGCCCCCCATGCAGCGCAGGTGCAGCTCGTTTCGCATCATTTCCTGCACGAAGGCGTAGGTCTTCTCGCTCGCGATGAGGAGGGGCAGAGCAAGTAAAAGCATGAAGATGCCGGTGATTTGAGCGAATGTTTGGAGTTCCATGACCCGGCATTGTACTCCAGGCGGGAAAGACCGTTGACGAGGAAGCTAAAATCCATAGGATACTGAAAGCGGTTCTTTGGCAATATCGCACAGCATCCTCTGCTCTTGCGGTCCTCTGATGAGGGCCCCGTGCATATGCACGCATTCAGAAGAGCAGCACGATGAGAGAGGAGATATCTCATGAGCCCGGTAGTTGCCCGAAGCCACGGCAGCCAGCAGCAGACCAGCAAGAAGGTCCAATGCAGACAGTGTGGCAAGATGATCAAGGCAAAGAACTTTGATGCGCACGTCACCAAGACGTGCCCCAAGCGCGACCTGCAGGCCCGCAAGAAGCTTCACGTGAAGCCGCCAGCCAAACCGCAGCCCGCACCCGCCGTCCACGAGTACGTCCCGCCGCGTCGGCCCTCGTACTCGCCGACCTATCGCTACTACTGACCGGCCACCGATCCATCCCTTTCATCCTTCGGGGCCCACTGCGCATTTCAGCCAGTGGGTCCCAAAACTAAAAAGAGCAGGGGAGGCTGTGCAAGGGGGGAGTACACTGGGGGTTACTATGAATACTCCAAACCCCCACACCACCGGCCTTGCCTTGGGCGGGCTTCTCGGCTTTATCCATTTGCTCTGGGCCCTGCTCGTTTTTGCGGGCTTCGCCCAAGCGCTCATGGATTTCGTCTTCAGCATGCACATGCTGACCCCGGTTCTGACGGTCGGGCCTTTCTCGATTGCACGGGCAGTCGTGCTCATCATCATGACGTTCGTGGTCGGGTACGTCGTGGGCTGGCTCTTCGCCAAGGCGTGGAATATGGCTGCGAAGTGAGGAAATCACTTTGAAGGCTCTACCAAGCCATCTACAGTGATTCCATGAGTGACTTGTTAAGAGAGGACGCCCCACTGAGCGCTGAACAGCGACAAGCCTGCATTCAAGCGTTGCCGCCACAATGGCATGATTGCAGGGAAACGTACTGCGCATTCTTTCAGCTTCCGCCACAGCAGGATGCCGGACTGATGATCGATACGCTCTACGAGCGTCATCTCCTTCGATGGTTCACGGAGCAGCGATTGACAAAAAGGCCGTATGACCTGATCCGACAAACGTTCCTTGGCATTCGGAACAGGCTTGCGGCAGCATTTGTGAAAGAATTTCAACAACAGGCGGTCACTGCCCTGAAACATGTCCGTGAACGATTGCAGGATTACCCACTCGCCCGTTCCTCAAGGAGCATTATGAGAATACCTGCGGGAAACAACCTCAACCCCGATCAGGGCAGGCAGCGAAGAAATACCAGACGGGGGAGTAGGCAACGATGGCATCGATGAAATGCAATGATCTATCGTTCTTTGGTGACTCACAGCCAGTGATCCGCTAGATTCAGCCCCTTTATGGATCTTCGCGAAACGCTCACTTCCGGCCGGATCCTGCTTGCCGATGGCGGCATGGGCACAGAGCTTGCTAAGGTGAAGCCCGTCAGTCTGCAGGGCAACCTGAGCGCCAACTGCACCCATCCGCTGGATGTCGCCCGCATCCATCTGCATTACATCCGTGCGGGGAGCCGCGCCATCACGACCAATACCTTCCTCCTGAATGCGCTGACGCCGGCTCAGGAGCGCCAGCAGGTCGACCTGGACCGGATGAATAAAACGGGTGTCGCACTGGCGAGGAATATGGCCCGCTCTGATCATTTTGTGCTCGGAGGAATGGGCCCCACCGGCCGGCTCTTCGGCCTGGACGAGTGCATGACGGATGAAGCGGTTCGCGCCGCGTATCTGGCGCAGGCAAAGAGCCTGACCTCTTCCGGCGACGTGGATGGTCTGATCATCGAGACCATGACGAGCCTGCGTGAGGCGCTTCTCGCGCTTGAGGCCTGTAAGGAGGTGACGGATAAGCCCGTGATCGCTTCCATGACCTTCTATACCATGAACAGGGACATCCGGACGATGAATGGCGAGAGCGCGGCGGAGTGCGCACAGAAACTAGCAGAGAGGGGAGCGGACGCCGTGGGAACCAACTGCAGCACCTTCCTGATGCACCAGATGGCCGAGGTGGTGGCCCGCATGCGCGCCGTTACTTCGCTGCCGATCATCGCGCAGCCCAACGCCGGCCAGCCGCATGGTGAGGAGGGGACGTACATCATGACGCCGCAGGAGTTTGCGGAGGGAGTGAAGCTTTGTATCGATGCGGGAGCGACGGTGGTGGGTGGGTGTTGCGGGGCGGGGCCGGAGTGTATTGGGGAGGTGGCGAAGCGGATCAAACACCATTAGCAGCACCCCTTCGTGGGTGCGGTGAATGCGGTTCCTGGCTGCGGCTTCGTGGGTGCGGATTTAGTGGCTGTTGCGGTGCGGGACTAGTGTTGATTTTGCTTCAGGTATGCGGCAATGCGTTCCTGATCTTCTCTGTCTTTCTCATTCTTCGGGTAGAGCTCGATGACGATGAACTCAATCGATTGCTTGTGACGCGCATAGACTAAGCGCAATTTGTTCCCTCTCAGTGAAGCACAGGGAATGCGTGCTTTGTAGAGAGAACAGGATTCCGTTGCTTTGAGCAGGCAATAGTTCTTGTTCGAAGCAGGAAAGCCCTTCTCCTCCTCCAACTTCAGCGTGAATTTGCAGAAGCGCTCCAGATCAGCGGGGAGTGTCCGGTACTTCTTCTGTAACCTGTCAAAATCATGTTCTGCAGGGCCGAAGAAACTATAATTCGTCATCATCACGAACGGAAAAAGCTGCATCACGGAAGAAGACGGATTCGTAGTCGATGATCTCGTGCATATCGTGCACCTTCCACGGGGTATCCCGGTGAGCGATATCACTGATTTCTGTTGCTGACTTTCCGCCGTATTTCTTCAGCACTTCATCAATGGTCTTCGTTTCATTTGCGTTAAATCCATCGAGGTTTGGCTTTCGCAGCGGTAGGTATTTGATCTGTTCATGGTCAAAATACTTTCCACGAATCTCCTGCAATTCTCCGTCCTTGATCATGCGCCCTACGATGGTCGCGAATTCCACCGGAAGAGGACCGTAGGCCTCCTTTTGGTACGTAGCGCCGATGATCTGCTCTTCGTATCGCTCGTAGTGATCGAAATCGATGAAGTAGAGTAATTTGAAGAGCACGGTTTTGCCCACATTGGGGAATGCCCCTACTTTGCCCAAAACATAGAGAAGGACTTCTTTGAACTTCTCTACATTTTCAGGCTTCACGGTGATCTGCGGACGCGGATCGCGTTGCTGGGGCACATCTCTGGCCTGCACCTTGGGCTGTTTCTTGAGGATGACATCCTTTGCGGCCGGCAGTTCGCCGAGAGAAAGAGTATCTACAGAAATGCCGAAGAGCTCGGCGCATGTACGCGCCTGTGCCAGTTTGAGATCCGCTTCTCCTTGTTCCACCTTGGCAAGGTGCTGACGCGATACACCGATCGCTTCTGCAAGCTGCTCCTGTGTGAAACCATGCTTTGCCCGCAAAACGGTGAGGATGTGAGACATGTTGAGAGAGGGGAGGAAGCAGCTTCAGTATAGATTTGTTATAGATGTAGTCAATTATTTGTTGTTGACGTTAACATACGGTAAATTGCCGGCCTTTGCCAGTGCATAGCGGTTCCCTTAAGCACGCCTTCGCAGGAGTTTGTAGCGGGGCGGATCAAACACCTATAGCAGCCGCCGCCTGCCCTGAGCCTGTCGAATGGGTTCCGGCTGCGGTGTATTCAGTCAGCGACTTCGCAGATGCGGATGGAGTGGGTGTTGCGGGGCGGGACCGGAGTGTATTGGGGAGGTGGGGAGGAGGACGTTAGGAACATCAATTAGTCATTGACTAAGTATTCCAGCACCAACTTGAAAAACTTTTTTTGAAGCTCTTTCGGAACCCAAGAAATGGGCAACTTTTCAATCGCACCTTTGTTGTTAACAATTCTGTGGACGGGCGAAAAATAAAAACCGTCTTTGGAAGCCAAAAAGATGTACGAAAATTCCCATTTTTTCGCATTCTTTTCCGCGATTTTCAGAAGCTCTTGTTGCTTGAGATTCGCGCGAAACTTCACTTCAACAAAATATGCCTGTTTCTTATCTTCAGTAATGAGAATGAAATCAGGGCTCGTACTTATTTGATCAATCACTGCCTTTGGCAAGGTTTTGCGATATTGGGCAAGATTCGGAACAGTAGATTCATATCCAAAGCGAAGAACTGTAAATTTGTGCGTTTCACGAAACATATGCTCAAAGATTGTCTCAGCGATTTTCCCTTTAATGAGCTCATGAACAAATTCCATCACTAAGCATCATACACTTTTCTTTCTTGTTTTTCCTTGCATCGAAATTGGTCGCGATTTGGAATAGAAACTTGCATACTGAACCGCCCGAAGCAGAGGGTAGGTCTCTGGCACGGCATTATTCATGGGATCGAGATTAGAGAGCACTACTGTGATTTCTCTTATGAAATCCGGAACCAGAATAATTGTAATAGAATCAGAGAAAACAGTTTTTGCTTTAGGCTTATGGAAGCCGACAACCGCTACTTGTTCCGTGTGCTTGCGATGAACAGGAAAGACATCTCCGTAGTGTGGTTTGGCTGTTGTAAATTTTCGAAGAAAGCACTTCTTACGAATATCCCAGGAATGGGCATCGGTAGAAGTTTCGATATGCCTCAGCGTTTCTGTTTTAGGATTGTAGGCGATCACATCCATTTCCCCCTCCCAGCCACCGAGCTTACGACGGCCAAACTTGATGTTGGTCCGGACAAACCATCCTCTGTATGCGTACCATTCGGCGGTGAGTTGCTCGAGGAAGTTCATACTACTGATATGTATGGTACTCTTTGCACATCATGTTTCGCATCCTAAAAGCTATCTTGAGGTTTGTGTGGAACGCACTTGAATTTATTTTTACTGGAGGCAAGTACGGTTCTTTCGTACCAAGTGATCATTCGTACGATTACTCAAAATCTCAGGAACAGCGTAGAAAGGATTTTCGAGAATTTGGCGGGCATTCATGCAAGATCTGCTCAGTGCGTATTCCAGCAAACAGGCTGTACTGCGGGGCGTGCTATCACAAGTACATCAAGAAGTAGGTGTATAATTGTTGACATGGAATGGGAAGAAATTGCAGCAACCTATGCGGAAGATGGAGATGTTCGTGGAGTTCTACGGAATTACATTAAGGCAAAAAAGCAGGCTCCAAAAGATGTTTTGATACGGTGTGGCGACAACGCAGTTCTCCGTAAGAGGTATGAAGATGCAATCAAGGCATATCAATACGCACCATCCAAACCGAAGTTGAGAGCTCTGCGCAAGCATCTTATTGATACAGATAATCCAATACGCGCAGAGAAGGTATCGGCAATTCTTGTTCAGATGACATCTGATAAATATCGATGAAAATGAAGAGATTTATTACAGGTTTGCAGGCCTCCGAAACTATTGGCGCAAGATGTTCAGCTTTTCGGATGAGAACGAAAGAATTCAAAATAGCCCTGGAAGAGGTTAAGACAACGCGGAAAGATTCATATGCTTCAAATGACAAGCATGTAGTCATTTACTGTGAGAATCTATTTATTGCGCGAAAGTTACTGGCACATATTTTGGATGCATTTTCTGTCTTGCACTTTGAGGTAATAGATACAGATAGAATTGATGAGCTCATTGATAATGCTCCTGGTCAAAATGACCATCGGTTGCTCTGGAAGTACAGCGGCAGCGGTATTCTTAGTGTCCTTCGTTTATTTCGGACAATTCATCAAAATCCAATATTACTCTATGCATGTGCAATGTTCCGCCAAAGTTTGCTTTTGCATTCAAACTCTTACATGGAATTGGATCCGAATGAATATCCATATGAACAACATTCCTTCAGATATAGAGATCATGTGCGTTTCGCATACGCAATTATCATCGCTTATGAAATGATCGAAGAAATGGGTTTGGCACCAAACAATCGGCAGCAATTCTGGATTACAGAAAACGGGCAAAGAAGGTGGTTGAAAAATGAGGTCGAGAAATATCTAAAGAAACTGAACAAGTTACATGTCGATGGGCGAGAAGATTTTCTTTGGTCACTGAGAGGCAAGATAACAGCTCTTGAAAGTTTCTATTTTGATAATGGGGTAGTCAAAGAATCAGAGTTTCGGGATGTAAAACATGAAATCAGAGATTGTTATATTCCAATGTATTTGGCTGTAATTTATTTGAGACAATTGAGAAGCAAGGTTTTTCTGCATGGGAAGATGCATAGACGCGCAAAATATTGCTCGATTCATGAAGTTTTTAATGCTCAAAGCTTAGCTAGAATGCTTCTATTGTACGTTTCACGTTTCGATTCCTAGTTCGATCATTTATTAAATATCTCTTTCGATAATTGATATCTCCTTCTCCGTCAGCCCATACAACTCATACACCAACTCATCGATTTTTCGGTCAATTGCCCCGATCTGGCGCTTGAGGGATTCTTGTTCGTGGGGGGTTTTTGCAGAAGCAGTTTCTCTTTGAAGCATGAGCACCTGTTTAACGTGCGAGACAATGTGATCGTGCTTTACCTTCTGCTCAGACTTTGAAAAATCAATGCGGCGGATAGACAGTTTGGAAACTCCGTTCCAGAAGTACTCAAGAATACCTCCGCTCTTCAGCTTTCCAATACTCTTGTAGCGGAACGTGAGCAGGCGCGAATTCAATAGTCCCATTAGATAGTGGAGGTCTTCGGGTTGCTGATTATCAAATAAAACGGTGGTATCAGTCAGACCGATGAACGCGTGATCCAGATCGAGTGCAAAGCGATTTCTCGTAGCCAAATACGGACAGAGAATCCTTGGACGATCATAAAGTTCCGCATGCAGAGGCCACGTGTATTTCCACCATAAGCAATCTCCTCGCTTGTAGGCAGCACGCTCCTTAAGCTCAGCTTCATGAGATGAAAGATGCGCTCGAACACTGGGTGGAAGTTTTGAAAAGTCTGCTGCATTCTCGAGATAGAGTAAATATTCCCCGCGATCGCGAATGGAGTAACGCTGAATATCTGTGTTACTAGCACGACGGAACTTCATTCCTTCCGGCACTTTCCATTTTTTGATTTCTTCAATTGTTCGATTTCCAAAAACTTCATTGAGTCCAGTCTGCATTCCTTGCCCAATCACCAGAATATCTCCGACTGGCACCCCTACGGCATCGATTTTGGCATTCAGATTCCCGGTAGCGGAATCGACGAAGTTCCACGGTGCAGCAGAGAGAGTGGGTTGGCTGATATCGTGCCTTTCGAACATACTCCGATCAGAAATACCGACGGCAAGATCCCACCTTGGTTCTTTCCCATTCCTCAGTTTGTAGACAGCAATCTTCCCCGCTTTCGCATCAAGATCCAAGGTAACAATGCTGGTTGTGATGCCGATACCTGAGAAGACATAGAAATTTTGAAAATCGATGATCTCTTTGAGCGTGGTGTGGTGCAAAAGCCATCCACGGAGTTTGTCAGCTTTGTAAGCCTCCAAGAAAGCTCTTGAGACGATAAAACTCACGTACTTCCTCGAAATTTGTGCGGCTTTGGCCACAAAATAGAAAAGCAGGTCGGTCTTATCGTTATAGATTGCCGGATACATGCGCTTGATCGCCTGCAAGCGCACATCACCCCTACCCCAGACATCATCGATGTTGAGGTACGGCGGATTTCCAATCACTGCATCAAACCCCGGGTTCTTCCGTTTGAAGACATCGGGAAAAGCTGACTCCCAATCGAACACGTTGATGCGTTGGCGGTCTGCATCCTCCGTATCCAGAAGTGTCTGCTGCTCGCCATCATAGAAGTCCGGCCCGATGAGGGAGTTGCCGCACTGGATATTCTTGCCCAAATCCGGCAACACGCGCTCGCGGAACATCTGCGTCTGCATGCTCTGTGCCGTTTCACCTTCCAGAACCTTAAGCAGGAGCGAAAGCTTGGTGACTTCCACGGCCTGCGGATCGATATCCACGCCAAAGATGTTATTGAGCAGAATGCGCTTGCGCTCGGCCGTCGTCAGCCGCCACTGCGGGCCTCCCTCGGAGGAGGGGAGGGCGAGGGAATACAGTTCCTTCTTCCATTTCTTCGGCTCGTGCTCCGTGTAGTACTGAATATGCCAATCGAGAAGCAGCTGATATGCGCCAATGAGAAAAGAGCCAGAACCGCAGGCGGGATCCACAATCTTCAGTTCCGCAACTTGCTTGGGGGTTTTGCCTTCGAGCAGCTTGCCCACTGTGTGCTCTACAATGTAGTCCACGATGTATTTGGGTGTGTAGTAGACGCCTCCCGCCTTGCGCACCTCCGGCTTCTCTTCCACTTTGGCATGGTGCCCCTCGGTGAGGCGGATCACCTTGCCGAGGAATTGCTCGTAGACTTGACCGAGGATTTCTGAGGAAAAGACGGAGAAGGCGTAGGGGCTCTCCGGCGGGTAGAGGCAGGTGATGATTTCCTTCAGCTCGGCGTCATCGATGGTGAGGTGCGGCGTGACGGTATCCGGCGGCTCGCCCTGACTCTTCTCTTCTTTGAAGTGGAAGAGGCCGGAATTGTAGCGGGCATCCGCCTCGCGGAAGAGCTCAATGAGGCGTCCGTAAATTCCCGAACCATTCAGCTCCGCCTGCAGACGCCCATAGGTCTCGAGGCCCCGGTCTTCGCAGATCCGGAGGAAGATGATGCGGTCGATGGTCTGCTGGACGGCGTAGTTCATCTCCTGCTGACCCAGACTGGTATTGCGCGTGGCAATGTTCTTTGCAAGGAGCTCCCGCCAGTGTTCGATCTCCTTCAAAAACTCATCATCCACTTCTTGCGTTCCACGCCGCTTCTCGCCCGCATACTTATCGAAGGATCCGCTGAGAACGGCGTCCTTGGAGAAAATCGCCGCGATCTCATCCCAGCGTTTGGCATACTCCTCGAACGTGCAGAAGAAAATGCGTGCCGTAGAAGCCTTGTCCGCCTTGTGCGGTCTAATGCGGCAGTCATAGATCGCAAACTCCTCGAAGTCCGTGAGGATGCTGAGCGGGAGCTTGGCTGACCAAGCATAGCGACGGAGCTGGAGCGCGGGCGTCGGTTCGCCTTTGATATCCACGGAAGGCTTCTTTGCTTCCACAAAAAACTTTCGATCACGACCAATCTTCATGCAGTAATCGGGCGCCTTCATGGCATCGCCGATACGAATAGCATCTTCATGAATCACTTCTTTGAATGCCTCCGTATGTCCTTGGGTATTGCGCACATCCCAACCAAGCGCCTCAAGCAGGGGATCAAGGAATTCTACGCGTAGCTGCGCCTCTTTGTATCGCACAGCTTTAAGCTCCTCGCGTTTGCGCTTGAAGTGTTCGACGAGCGTGAGGATTTGTTGAGGAGCGGGCATTTATGTGAACTATAGCGAAATGGTGGCATAAAACGAACTACTCATCTTACTTCCCCTAAAACCTCCTCTGCACCCGCCTCCACTCCACCTCACCTCGCCGCACTCTTCCCCGAGCTCACGTCAGCCAAGACAGCGACAATGAGGATGATCACGCGCCACGTGTTCCACTCCCCGTGGTACCAATGCGCGACTGCGCTGTACCACAGGAGGGTTAAGGGCAGGAAGATGAAGCCGAGAAGCGGCCAGAGCTTTGTAGCAAAAACGCCCTGAAACCATGTCGTCATCAACCAGAGCAAGGCGATCACGAATCGTGGTGCAATGAGGCCGATGAGTCCGATGAGGAGTGGCATAGGGGGTTAAAGAGGGGAGTGTACACCTTCGGGTCTGTAGGGGAGGTGAGTCATGTGATCTCAAAATCCTCGCTTCCGGAGAAATGCCCGAAAAAGCAACTATCCGGAATTTCCGGATGGTTCAAATCAGAGGTAACCGTGAGGTGCAGTTGTGCCTCTTTATAATGAGCGGAATAAGCTTATAACTCGAAATATAGTAATCCATTTGCCCTGGTTTGGAAGAGGGTTATCATGCATTCATGATCTTCAGTAGAAAAAATGCTGGCAAGTGGGTTGCAAGCAAAGGGAGTCGCATTATTGCGACAGACTCTAAGTTGCAGAAGCTTGTGGATAAAATGGATGTTCGAGCAGATAAGGCGAGCATTCGTTTTGATCTCGTTCCACCGCACTCTTGTTTCGCTGGATTTTGTGGAATTTCCTTATGAGAGATTTGAAGGCAGGTCAGGTAAGGTAGTCCATCGACCCTGTCTGCCGATTACTTTTTCGTATCGAGGCAAGAGCATCTCTATCGGAAGTGCATTGGTCGATACTGGATCGGATTTTACAATCTTGCCACTCGAAATCGCTCATGTGCTAGAAATTGAATTGGATGATAGTCAGACGATTCGAGTTGACTGTGCAGGTGGCGGTGTATTTACAGCAATGCCATCTCAAAACAAAATCGGTTATTTAATCTCTGTCAAAGGATATCGGCCCATTGCCTGGACCGGAACAGTATTCTTCGCAGAGAATGAGCCAATCATCCTTCTGGGCCATCATGAATGTTTAGAAAAATTCGATCTTACTTTTCAGGGTCCCGAGAAATCGCTTGGCTTGCTGCCAAGATGTAATGAGATGGTGCAAACACGCAGATAGTATGTGCAATTTTGCACATACTGCTGACAATATGAACAAAGGCCTATTAACGCAAAATCACCATTATCCCGTTAAAACGATGAAAATTCGGATCAAATTAACGGTATTTCTCTTATTTTCCATGAAACTTCTTATGTACTTCCTTCAATTGTGGGTTGGTCACATGGGTATAGATCTGGGTCGTTGAGAGGTCTTTATGACCGAGAAGCTCCTGAACAGAACGGAGGTCTGCGCCATTCCTAAGGAGGTCTGTGGCGAATGAATGACGCAACGTGTGTGGTGAAGGATTCGAGAGTATTCCGGCCTGACTGGCATATCGCTTCACGATGCGGTAGATCATATTTGCGGATATCCGGAATTGCTCACCGGGAGGCATCTCAAACGTGGCCTGCTGTAGATGTGCAATAAAGAGGGGAGCTAGATGGTCTAGTCTTGATTCGAGATATTCCTGCAATGCGGCACAGGCGGCGTCAGAGAGAAAAACTACACGCACTTTACCGCGCTTTCCGCGAACGCTGATTTCCTGCGTCTTAAAATTGAGTTCGGTACGATTAATAGAGCGCAGCTCTGCAAGACGCATGCCGGTAGAGAAGAAGAGCTCCAGAATCGCCTTATCTCGTTTACCCTCGCGGGTATTTGTATTAGGAGAAGAGAGGAGGAGTGCGAGGTCATCTGCGAAGAGCACCTTTACCTTTCGCTGCTCCTCTTTGAAGCGCTGGATGCGATCAGGAGGAAGCACGTCCATTTCTTCTTCTTGAATGAGATAACGCAGGAAAGCACGTAGTATTGTCAAATGATGATTCTTTGTACGGATAGAGAGTTCGCGCCCATTACGCGCCCGAAATGAGTGAAGCGCTGTCTTATAGATGCGAATCGTCTGCTTACTGAAGAGGAGGGGACTTTCGATTTGGGAAAGTTTCAACAGGAGATCAAGGGACTGCCGGTAGGACCGAATCGTGAGGGGAGACTTGTTCTGCTCCGCCTGAAGAAAAGTAAGGTAGCGATCAATGGCCTGTGCAAGTGTCGTCGGATGGCTCATCGAGCGGGGGAGAGGGGTTTTCCACAGTACTTCCTATTCAAGATAATGCATTTTATCTTGAATAATCAATTGACAGACCAAATGATCTGATTTTGTGATCATAGAGCCAGGAA
>JAUSKD010000046.1 GCA_030647195.1 Candidatus Peribacter sp.
TACACCGATGCGCAGGACACTGCGGATACGGGCACCGATTCCGCCACCCTCACGCTCGCTTCCTCCACTTCCTCTACCTCCTCTGCTACCACCGGCGGAGGAAGCACGGGCGGAACGCGCGGCAGCCCCGAACAGATGGCGGGGCGCATCGCGCAGGCCCATACAACGATCCTCGCCCGCTTCGAGGGAAAGAGGCAAGAGAGCCAGCAGATCGCGGAGCAGGATACCCGTGCGGCGGAGGACAAGCGCGAGGAGCTGGCAGCGAGAGAGCGTGAGGCCCGCATCGCAGAGCGCATTGCGAAGCATGAAGCGGATATCGCGCTGGCCAGGAAGGAACAGGAGGAGCTGCAGAAGAAATATGCCCTGCACCGCGAGGAGCGCTATGCGAAAGCCCTGGCCCTGCAAGAGAAGCAACTGGCCAAAGAAGAGGCCGCATTGCTCACGGAGCAGAAGGCCCTTTCGGCGGAACAGGATGCGAATGCACTTCGCAGAAAGGAACGCCTGGCCGAGCGTTCAAAGCTGACGAAGGAGCAGGAGCTCGCCCTCAAGCAGGCAGAACAGCGCGAGGAACAGGCGGCGCAGGAGCGTGAGGCCCGCATTGCAGAGCGCATTGCCGAACATGAAACCACGGTCGCCCAGAGTGAGCAGGAACAGGAAGAACTGCAGAAGAAATACGCCCTGCACCGCGAAGAGCGCTACGCACGGGCCCTTGAGCAGGAGCAGCAACACGCAGCCGCGGCCAAGTCCGCACTGGAGGAGGCACAACTGGCCCTGAAAGCGGAGGAGGAGGCGAATACACAGCGCCGCGCAGACCGTTTGGCGGAGCGCGAGAAGCTCATAATGGAACAGGAGTCCGTTGCTCTTCAATCCCCCACCGTGAAGCCGCTCATGAGTTCCTCCCCCGAAGTCATCGCAGCACGGCGTGACCTGCTGTTCGCCACCATCGACGAGCACCCTGTGATCTTCGCCGACGTCTCGCTCTCCGCGTGGTATGCGCCGTATGTGTCCTACGTGATCGAAGAGAAGATCGCGACAGGCTATGCGGACGACACAGGCAAGCCCAAGGGGGAATTCGGCGTCGAGAATGCCATCACCTATGCCGAAGTGCTGAAAATGGCCATGCAGGCTTCTGACCAGGCATTTGATCTTCGGGGCCTGCCTCCTCCGCGCAATGAGTCCGCCAATGGTTCCTGGTCGGCTGCGTACGTCGCCAAGGCAGAATCTTTGCAGCTCTCGGTGTTCGCTCCGTCTCTCGACGTGAACAAGCCGGCGACCCGCGGGGCGGTGATCCAGACGCTTTTGGAGGTGCTGGGGATACCGACGGGTATCAAAATTGCCTCGACGTTCTCGGACGTCCCATCCTCTCATCCCTATGCACAAGCGATTACGACGGCTGCCGCCTATGGTCTCATCCAGGGGGATACGGATGCCTCCGGTCAATCCCTGAATCGCTTCCGCCCGGACGAGCCCATCAACCGTGCGGAAGTCGCCAAAATTATTTCGCTTGCCAAGGAACTGCTGAAATGAAGAAGCTCACGTGCGCGGCGCCCGCCTCGGCCGATCCGAGATCGGACGGGTAGCCCCGCCTGCGGGGCGGAGGCGGGTGAAGAAGAAGGATCATGGTGTGGTCATGGTATACTCCGTGCATGACAGAAGCCGACGTCATCGCGCACTGGCGGAAAGGGGCACGAGAGGAAATACAGTCCGCAAAGCTGCTGCATGAGGGCGGAAAACAGACCGCTGCGCTCTTCCACTGCCACCTCGCCGTGGAGAAGGCACTCAAGGCGCTCTACATGGAGCAACAGCGCAAGGAGGCTCCATTCACACATGACCTCACGCAGCTGGCCATCCAGATTCAGCGTCCGTGGACAGAAGACGAAAAGCGGATGCTCGCGGATTTGACTGGTTTTGCCGTTGCGGCACGCTACGATGATCTGCTCTGGGCCGAGAACGAAGCAACGGCAGCGAATGTTCTGTCGTGGATACACAGAGTCGATATGTTCCTCCCCTCCATTCTTCCATGAACCGCACAGAGGGCATCCGCGTGGCCAGGAGGTTCAAGGATCTACTCATCGAGCGGGGCTATCCCGTGCGCAGAGTTGTGCTCTTCGGATCAGTCGCAAAGGGAACCGCCAAGCCCGACAGTGATATTGATATCGCCGTCATCACGACACCTTTTCATCTGTCGCGAATCCGCGAAGGCGGAGACATTTTGCTCCTGAGCAAGGACATCGACCTCAAGATCGAGACCGTGACGCTCCATCCCGAGGATTTTGATCAACCGTTCTTCACCCTCGGTCGCGAGATCGAACGTACGGGCGTGGAGGTGTGATTATTTCGCTGGACATGCAGCAGAGCACACAGAGCGTGTCATCGTGAGCTTGTCATTCCGAGCCCCTCGACTACCTGCCTGCCGACAGGCAGGCGCTCAGGGTGACAACACTTTCTAAAACGAGGACAGGATTTTTCCCAACTGCCCCCTCCCCTCTTTCTGAGTGCTTGTATCGCCCAATTTTGGTACACTCTCCACCAACGATGTCCTTCAGAAGACTCTCCACCGTCTTCGCCACTGTCCGATCTTTGTTTCGACATGGGCTGCTTCGGCAGCCGACTGCGCCTTTCCGACTCCGCTCCTGTGGAAGCTGCGTTGGACAAGTAGGGTCACGGCATGCCGTGACCCTACTTCTGTTCGTTCTTTTGCTGCAGCCGGGAACGGCGCTCGCAGCAACGAGAACATGGGATGGCGGAGGCAGCACAAATAACTGGTCGGAAGACGCCAACTGGAGTGACAATACCGAGCCGACCGCAGCGGATACCGCCCTTTTCGACGCGACGGATGCAACGGATGCAACGGTGGATGCGGATATCCTCATCGGCGGGCTCTCTGTCACCTCCGGTTACGGCGGCACACTCAATCTCGGCTCCGCGACTATTACCGGAGCGGTTGGTGACGGAGCGGTGCAGTTTACTGCGGCGGATAAGAGCTGGTTGCAAATTGCAGATGCCAGCCAGACGGGGCTAGACCCGGGGACGAGTGATTTTAGTGTGAGTGGGTGGGTGTATTTTGATTCATTGGTGACATACGAAACACTGATTACTAAATCTGACCAGTACTACATTTATACCCGATCAACCGGACAAATTACTTTGCAATTCAACGATGGAACTGGAGTAGTATCTGGTAATTCGGGCGCGGGAGCGTTTGTTGCTGGAGCATGGCAATTCGTTTCTGTGAATTTTGACCGCGATGGCAACGCAGTCTTGTCAGTAAATAATGTCGCAAAAATCACTCTTAATATCAGCTCTAAGCAAGGCAATGCCAATAATGCCTCAGTATTTACTCTGGGAGGAATAGCGGGAGCAGAATTTTTGAATGGCCGCCTTGATTCCTTCTCCTTCTCTAACCGCCTACTCACCACCGATGAAATAACTTGGCTCTACAACTCCGGCAATGGCAGGGTGTATTCGGATATCGGGATTGCAGGGACGAATGGCTCGGCTCTAAAAACAAACTTGGTCTCTTGGTGGGACTTGGGCGAGAACGCAGGGACAAGGTACGACAGCTACGGTACAAACCACCTCTCGCAGAGCTTCGGCAACATCATTGCCCCGCCAGTGTATGGCAGCGAGATTATGTCATACACTGGGTTTGAAACTTATGCAGGAACGCAAGATGACGCGGCAACCAACACTTTTAGCTCTTGGACTAACAACGCATCAGATAGCATAATTGATGCTACGGCTACTGTTCACGGAGGTTCAAATGCTGTAAAAATTACAAGAGGCACAGATAGCGCTGGAAGAATATACCAGTCAGGCCGAACTGTTACAGGAGGAGCCAATTATCGTCTTTCATTTTGGACACGTGGAGATGGGACAGTTGGGGGACGATATTATGTTTATGACGTAACACATTCAACGCAGATTAGTGCTGGGATTCTGGCAACAGGAGTAACGGGGACAGATTATTCGTTAATCACATATGACTACCCATGCCCTGCGTTCTAGCGCCGCAGCGCGAGACGCAGGCACCTTATTCCTGAACAAAAACAGGAAACAACATACAATGAAGGCGTATGACCAAGATCGACACGGACCTTTGGCGCTGGTATCACAATGTCTCTGA
>JAUSKD010000003.1 GCA_030647195.1 Candidatus Peribacter sp.
GGACTGGCGATATCCCGATTTAACGACTCTGCGCGTATGCATAGTATATCACAAGGCATCCTGAACTGAGGCTGGTTTCCCAGCCCTCAGAGGGGAGGATTGGCGAACCTCTGATTAACAGTTCAACGCGTAGTTCCAGTATAGAGAAGCAAAATGCCAAATCAACAACTACTCCGTGCCGATTCCTCAGCCATCTTCTCCTTTTCCGTCGGGAGAAACCCCTCCCTCCGTGCGTACTCCAATGCCTCCTCGCTCATTTTGAGCAGCTTCTTGAGCCTTTCTGGCGGGATCATTAGAAAGCATTCCAGAATGGAGAACAGAGCGGACTCAATGTGCGAGCGGATAACAGGGAAGCGGTCGTTCTTCCTGCCCGATTCCTCGTCCATGTATAGGTCTCTCCGCACTTCGATCATGACAGAAAAAACACGCTTCTCTTTCCGATAGTACTTCATAGGCACCAACGCTCCTTGGAATGGGCGATCAATGGCAACAGAGAACCCGCATTTTTGAAACGCTTCTGCCGCCACCATCGACAACATATGCGGGGTATGGAAGGGATCGGTCCCGATGCAGATTTCGGGGCGGTCGGGGCTCTGATCCGGCTCGTGAGGAAGAGGCTTGGAGGAGAAGCTGTGCGCATCAATGATGAGACAGAATCCCTGCTTTTCCAGAATACGAGCCACTGCCCATGTCAGGCAGTCGTGGTGCTGTTTGTAGTACCATCCGAGGAGCCCCTCTCTTTCCTTTTGCGTTGGTTTCAACCGCAGGGTGAGGCCTTCGGAAGTGCGTGTGTAGATCACCCCCATGCCAATCTTGGCCATCGGTTCTTCGCTGTCCTCCATGAATCTCTCGGGGTCCACAACGAGCCTGCTCACGGGAAACCGGACCGTTGTCGCGAACTCGCCGGGGAGGGCGAACAACTCATCCGTGTACCTGTCCGTCATGCGCTGGAGTTCACGGTGGAGCTCGTCGTCGGTCGTGAGAAATGCGGAACGAATGTGATCCGGTATGACCATGGAAGCATGCGGGATGTGGAGGACTGTCCGCACATCCTCTTCATTCATCGCCCGTATCTTTCTTTTGAGGATTGCTGCTGCCCTTTGGGTAAGTTCGCTCCTCTTCTCCTCTTTCTCAGACTCAGAGAGGAACGGCATGAGCATCTCTGCCTCCCTCTGTAACATCTCCGTCTCGATTGCGGCGCGTTTCTCGTGATGGGAGTTGGCCATGCTCAAAGGGGAGAAGGGGAAACATCCTATCCCATATCTTCAATAATCTCCTCCAAATGTTCCCTACTCCTCACTCTGTCAACTCTGTCCCGTACACGTTCTTCATTGAAATTTAGCCTCTTCAGCTGGTCTTTCTTGTTGATGACAATGAGATCAATCCGGCCAAAATCATGTCCGTGTTTCCGTGCATAGGCGGACAGCCCTCTTGCCTTCTCCACTGCATCATCAATGTGGGTCCCATGGGGGTCCATGATGTCGGCAACAATTTTTCCCTTCACTTTGCGGAAAGCGACAATATCGGGGAAGAGCGGGCGCTTTTCATTATCTTTGTCGTAAGGGATGCAAAATGCCCAATCCTTTCGCGGTAACACCCGGAGCCATGCAACAACAGTCCTATCCTCTTTGATGAGTTTTTCTACCACCCTGCTTTCCCATGTGTTCAGATCGGCCTCAAATATCCCATTCTTCTCAACATAGAGATGTTTACTCCACGGCATGCCCTCTTTGCTGATTTCCATTTCAGACGGTAGAAGCAAATTTTCTGCTTCGGGTTCTTTCGCAATCCTTTTGAGAATGTTGTAGTGCTCGCGGGAGGCGGAGCCGAGCTTGCGAATAGCTCCATCATACTTCCGCTGTAGTGCTTCCAATTGCTCGCCGCACACCTTTTCCAGCACATCAATCGTCTCGTCCTCCATAAGCAGCCCAATCAGTTCCAGCTTGGTCTGCAATTGATCGTTTCCCTGACGCGCCCGCCAGTATTCCATGTCCAATCCTTCCCCCAGCGTTCGTCCGCACCGGGCGAAGAGGTCTTCCACGTTTTCTTCCGTGGCTTTAATGGTCACGGTCTTTTTCTTCGCTTCCGGATCATCTTCGCCATATTTAACCCACGTCTCGACCACTTCGATCTCTTCGTTCGCCGAAACATTCCCCACGAATTTTTTGCTCTTCTTGCACCTTGCAAGTTCCTTTTCGAGCGTCTGCACGATGAGAGTCTTCACTCCATCAAGTGCCTCCAGATCAATTTCATCCATGGACAGGTATCGAGCAAACCGAACAAGCCGCCGGATATTCGACATCTTCGGCACCCGTTCGATCCGATAGGAAGGAAGATTCTGATAACACTCGACACACTTTTGCAGCTTCGGATCAATACTCACGGAGACTAATTCACTGGCATCAGCCACTTCGACCGAAAGTCCGCTCTCGGGATCGGGGTTGTTGAGGGCATTGATAATCCGTCCAAGTCCTTCCGCATTATAGTGCGGAAGAACGAGTGACACGGTGTTCAGTACTTCATTCCCCTCAACCTTACGGGCAAGCGGGGTACGCACCATGCGTCCTACAAGCTGTGCAATGAGAGTGTGATCCACCGCTCTGCGGAAGGACATCATCACTTCCGCCCGGGGGCAATCCCACCCCGTCGTCAGGCTCATCTTGAACAGAACGATGCGTGCTGCCCTGTCGTTTTCTATCTTGGAAGCTTCGATTTTGCGAATCTTCCTTCCGCCAGCTTCCACCATGGAATCCTCTTGGAAAGCATGTGCCCATGCCGCTTCTGGCAACTTTCCCACTGTTCTTTCCACGATCTTCACCACTTCATCCAAATTCGTCTTGGAGAGCTGTTTTGCCGTTCCATCTTCCACCTGAATGACAAGAACGGGCTCAACGATCTGCTCCATGTTCTGTTCCCGGCAATATTTTTGCCACTTGGCGGAATACTCCTTCCAGCGCTTCGCTGCGAGCCCGAGTAAGCTCCAGTCAGCCGGACGTTCATCTTCGGGATGGAAGAGGATGATTTTTTCCTTAAGCAGTCCCGATAGCTTCACGTCATCAGGGTTGATGGCATGCTGCCGCTTGGTGCGGTTAGCACCCTCGATGAGTTTCTCAAAGCGTTCGGGGGTGGCGCTCATGCCGATCACGAGCGGCACAGGACTCATGCCCCCCTCGGGATACCCTTTGATGAATCTCTGCATGATCGAATTTGCC
Source organism: Candidatus Peribacter sp. (assembly GCA_030647195.1). Classification (GTDB taxonomy): domain Bacteria; phylum Patescibacteriota; class Gracilibacteria; order Peribacterales; family Peribacteraceae; genus Peribacter. Next base: position 3,213 of record JAUSKD010000003.1, read on the forward strand.
GTTTTCCTGTCCCGATCCTCGGCCATTCCTCGGTGAGCCTCGTCAATCACAAGGTACACATGCTCCGGGTGTTCACGCACAGTGTTCTCAATTGTCTGCCAGATCGTGTAATCGCGACCATCACCGGTCTTCGTCAGAAGGCTCGATTTGCTGAGCTTCTGGGTATTCAGAAAGTAAATATTGCCTTGCTGGAGCCGTTCCTCGCTGAAGGGCGATTCGATGATGATGAGGTTGCTCTCGGAGAATACCGATGACTGCTGCACGATCTTGTCGCGGCTTTGGGCATTGAGCTCGGGAGAGTCGGAGAGCCAGAGGAAAACGGCATTCTTATCGCCCTCGTTCTCGTCATCTCCCTGCCAAATCCACTCCAGAAGCTGTGTAACGATGACGGTTTTGCCGGAGCCGGTTGGGGAGCTGAGGACAATCGCTTGCGGTTTCCTGAGGCGGACTTCCTTCCGTGCGAAGGCGATCTCCTGAAGCAGATCGCGGGCGGCGATCTCCTGAAATGACTTGAGTTCTATCCTCATGGTTCGCGGGGGATATTGATGCGGAAATTTTCGAGATAGCTCTTGTAGAGCATCTTCAATGTGCATTTCTTCGGGAGTTGCCCCGCCATCTCTCGGTACGCCTCCTCCGAATCTGTCACGAGAAAAACGTGGGTAATGTCGGGGCGCTCCCTGATCTCCGCATTGAACTTTGTAAAATGCGATTCCTTCATCAGCACTGCGTATGACGAATGCTTCGGAATGAACCACTTTCCGTCCCTCTCCAAGTCTTCGTATGACCCCTTTGTGCCTGAGGCGAGCCAGAGAATAGGGAGAATGTCCGAGAGTTTCTCCCGATAGGCAATGTCGTTCGGATCAAGGTAATCCAAGCGCAAGTACTGGATGTTTTCCTCAAAACCCTTACTCAATTCGCGTCCATTCAGATATTCCCCCGAAAGCTCCGTTCCATCATCGCGCTTGCCATCCACGACGTACTTGCATCGAGGCCATGTCACCTCTTCGCAGATTCCATATTTCTCGAAACGAGAATCGCCGGGATGGATATTTTTCTTCGCGAGTATCTTTGATTTTTTATCTTCAACTTCATTGTTCGTTACAAGAATACATCTGCGTGTACCACTATCTTCTGCATTGAGGAGTAATGTGGCGTGCAGCGTTGTTCCAGAACCTGCAAAGAAATCGAGAATTAGAGCATCATTCTTGCCTGCGGCACGTAGACATTCGCCAGTTGCATACAAAGATTTTGGGAAAGAAAAATCTGTTTCGACAATTTTTCCTAGTAGACGTTTGCCATGTGTGCTCGCATCAAAAGCGCTGTCAATCCACACAGTTTTGTACTGTGCATTATCCTTGGTAATAATAACTTGGGGGATGCTGTCACGCTCTTCAATGCTTAAGAAATGGGCGATCTCGTCAATGCTTTGTGTGGCATAACGCCATTTTCGCTCAACTCCCTTGTTGTCAATTGGCCAGAATTCCATAAGACCTGATTTGAGTTTCCGAAAGGATGATTTTGGATGGAAGTCATCAGATGGAACTGTGCCTGCCTTGAAAAAATTTCCATCATCAAAATAGATGGGGTAGAAACAGTTTTTAGCACTGCTTCTTTTAGAATCGTTTCCCCATTTCCGCAAAGGGGTGGATTCCTGTTGTTCGGCTGAAAGCTTTCTCCCGTTGATCACTTTTTGTCCATTTGGCGTAACAAAGAATGCCACTTCATTACAGTAGGAAAAATTATCCCCTTGGATACCGCGCGGATTGTGTCGAATGATGACGGGGGTGATGTCATATCTTGGAAAAATTTCCCAAAGAAGAAGATTGAGTGTTGGTAACTCATTTTCATCAATAGTGACAATGAGAATGCCATCTGGTTTGAGCAGTTTCCTAGCGAGAGTAAGCCGCCTTTTCATCATCGAAAGCCATTTGCTGTGACGGTATTGATCATTCAAATCCACATAGTTGTTGTTGTACTTCCAGTCCCTTGCCCCTGTGTTGTACGGCGGATCAATGTAGATCACGTCCACCTGTCCCTCATAGCAGTAGAGCAGGAGTTGAAGCGCATGATAATTCTCGGCATTGATGATTGTGTGGTAAGGCTTTTCCTTTGAGTGTGTCACGTGATCCACGGGGACAAGGGAGGGATAGATCGGCTCCCCAAATTTCTTGATCACAACAAGCTCTTTCATCGCAACCTCCGACCACTTTCCTTCGATTTCATGGAGAATATGGGCTTTTGAGCCGGTCACTTTGACGACATTGAACACGTCGCTTCCATCTCCATCCCGCATCACAACCTTCGCCCCAAGTACTACGGGTAAATGGGGAAGGCGGACATGCTCGGGCAGATGCTCCTCAAATACCAAACCGAATTTTTTGTGCATCCGCAGTTTGCTGGCTTCCCTTTCCAGCTCCGTGCGTAGCGTAGGGTCCGTGATCTTCGTAAGGAGATGATCCAGACGAGAGGACGGCTTGATGGCCGGTTTTGCTGCCGATTTGGAGGAACTGCTCATGCTCATGTTGGAGGCACAGAGCAGGACGCTCAAGAAGAGACACCCTGCATGGTGTCTCCATCGTTGTAAGCGGTTGCCCGCCTATCAGAGCGATGACCAGAGGCAGGATGCCTCTTTTTGCTCTGAATTGCGGGCTAGCCGAGTTATAAGCGAATACGCCTACAACGATGGAGACGGATGTATCTTAGCGTTTATTTCCGGGTAGTGAAGAGAAGGCTACAATTACAGCAGTATGAGCATGCACAAACCAATCTCGGGTGACCTGCTTCTAGTAATCCATCAGTTCGTTTCGGCAATAGAGAAAAAAGACCCTGACTATTTTGGCATTGTCGAATCAGGAGTCATCGAGCCATTACTTTGGGGGATAAACTCTTTTGACCGAGACTTAGGAAATATGGAAAAAAGCGCCTACGCGCCACACGGTTCCCTTTCGGGCTTTTTATCGTTGTTGCGTCTCAATATTGAATTGAAGACCTACATGCATTCGATTCGAGTCAGTAATGAGTTTAACGACTTGAAGTGCATTATCCTTCTTTCGGACGCGGATCGCAGCAACATCATCGAATTCCTAAAGGAAGATGAATGGCTGCTCAAGCACAAGCCTGAACAACTTTTTATAAATAAAAAGAAGCACGTGGAATTGCTTAAAATAGTCCAAGATGACTTAGTAAATACTTCATACGAGAATTTATTTTGGTTGTCGTCGGCACTTTTACGCGCACGACAGCGGGAATGGGAATGGATTCACTCAAAAGAGGGTTCGAAGAAAGATCGTGAGAGAGCTGGTGCATACTTTTACTTTGAGTTTCCAATCAAACTACTTCTCTATGAAAATCGAACCAAATTATTTCCTTTCTTCCGCTCATTTTTGGATGATTATCTTGAGAGTTTTATTCATGCAAGGCTTGATTGGGAAGAAAATTTATTAACATGGAAGATTCAGCATGGCTTTGTCATGGAAATCCTCAGAAAAATGCAGAATAATTTTGGGGATCAATTTTGGATCTCAAGGCATAGCTTCTATACGGATAAGGGTTGTCCGATAAAGGGATTGAAGCCTCTTGAGACCTTATTGGCTCTCGACAGAACAAACGTCATTTCCATTACAGATACTCAGGGAGATGATATTGCCTTACAGTTACGCATCCAGATGAAAAAGCCGGATAATGCTGATGAAGAGCAAGAGAAGCACAACAAGCCTGTCCTAACGATGAAAAAGGACAATTACGGTCGAATATGCATCAATGACTTCAATCTTCGGACACCTGTAGCCGATAGCCCTATGGATAGGCTGATGGTTAAGTTGCTGGACGAAAGTAAGGACGAATTGGATTCTCTGGCAATCAAAGAAGTAACAGGTGGCACAAGGCCACTAACGAATATCATTTCTGACCTTGGAGTGAGTGGAGATGTTCGTAAACTCTTCTTCCCGAAATTATCAGAGAAGAAGATGACTTTTCGTCGAACAATCACGCAACGGCACTTGGACGATGCAAAAATAACATTAGATCATGTTATGGCAGCGTTGTCGCAGTGGAAGAAAAACGAAGTACGTCGAACGAAGTTGAAATAAGTTGAGAGACAGGTGACTAACAACAACAAATGCCATGAATGTTCCATATGGCGCATTCGTATGGTGTTTCTGATCTCGGCTTAATCGCAGCAATCCTGCTTGAGAAAGGGCGGCTTGTATCCGTTGATCGTTCATGCCCGCGGGTGGAATTTCTCTTCGAGGACACCCCCGTTCTTCGTGATGTCATTAGGCGGTACTGGAGTAACGAACTCACCTGCCCGGCGCAATCTCTCTTGCTCTCATTCAAGCAAGCAAAGCACATCCTTCACGACTACTCCGCATGAAGCTTACCGATGCCGACATCGGCGAATTTCAGGCGCTTTGGAGGCAGGAGACAAAGCATGACCTTCCTACAGAGACTGCGCGTGACTATGCCGAAAGTCTCATCCGCCTCGTCGCTCTGACGTGGCGCATCGAGAGGGAATACAGAAAAAGGGACCCGCCTCGGACCGGATGATCTCCGTCCAGACGAATCTCCCTTTCCTCTCTTTAGCTATGACCAATCCTACGCCACCGACTCTCTCCGATCAATTCGACTCTGAGGCCTTCCTCAGGGCTCTCCATCGTCTCGCAGATGCATGGGGCGCGACCCTCGTCACTGATCCCGAAGGACCCTCTCACGACCATGACGCGCATTGATTGCTCCCGACTCCGGGCTATCTCGATTCTGCGCGTCGCAGAGGCGCTCGGCATGACGCTCGTCCCGCGTGGGGCTGGCGTCCTTGCCCTGCGAGAGGAACGGAATATCACGTCCCTCACGATCTTCGAGAAGACGAATAGCTGGCACCGCTTCTCGGGTAAGACCTCCGGGGGAGTCTCCGGCGGGTCCCCGATCGACCTCGTGATGCACATCCGTGATTGCTCATTCAAAGAAGCCATTTCATATCTTTCCAATCGATTCCCATGAACAAAACTCCCTCACCACTTCCTGTTCTCCCGTTCCCGGAGGACATCCTTGCCTCCCTTCATGGGCGTGGCATCACCGACGACATTATCTCAGCGCTCGGACTCTTCTGGACGGAGCATGGACCCCACAAGTGGATCGCCATTCCGATCCTCGATAGAGAGGGCAATCTGCTCTTTCATAAGCTCAAGCGCCCTCCTCATGCTCCTGAGAGGCAGCCGAAGAGCATGGTATATCCGAAAGGGAATGGAGCCGAGCTCTTCCCCCTCCTGTACCTCCACAATCGCCTCCAGCGCGTTGTTCTGTGTGAGGGGGAGCCGGATGCCTTGGCACTCCTTTCCCACGGCATCGAGGCCGTCTGCTCCACTGCCGGAGCTCAGACGTTCAAGGAGGAATGGCTGGAACACTTCCCTCAGGGGATCGCCGTCGTTCTCTGCTTCGATCTCGATGACGCAGGACGGAAAGGGAAGGAAAAAGCGGCGAAACTAATTCAAAAGCATCGTCCCGATATCGTTCTCTCGGTCGTTGATCTCCCCGAGAATCTCGGGAAGGGCGGTGATGTGACGGACTTCCTGCTCCTGTGCCAGTCGCAGGAGATCAACTTCGAGACAGCATTCTTCGCACTCGAAAAGCCCTATGGAGAGCGCATTGAGCCGAATCCGACCGAATTCAAGCTCCAGAAGGTGCAGGCACCGGAGAGCCCGATGAACTTCACCGAGTGGCGGCGGATCGTCACCGAACAGTTCCCCGAGCTCGCGCTCGCGGCGGAGGCGATTCTGAGCACGGTATGTCAGCTCCTTATCCGGGATATCAGTAACTGCTTCGCACTCGTCCTCATTGATGTTCCCAGCGCAGGGAAGACCATTACGATCAATTTCTTCGATGAAGTGGAGGGTATCACGTACTCCTCCGATACCTTCACACCGGCTTCCTTCGTCTCGAATGCGGCGATGGTGAAGCGTGAAGAGCTCTCCAAGATCGACCTCCTCCCGCGCATCCGCCGCAAGGCCTTCCTCGTGCGCGACATGGCCACGATCTTCTCGGCGCGGGATGACGACCTCCTCAAGAATATGGGCGTTCTCACGCGAGTTCTCGACGGCGAAGGGCTCAGTACAGATTCCGGTTCTCATGGGCGGCGGGCGCTGCGCGGCGATTACCTCTTCATGTTCGTTGCAGGCTCCACGCCGATCCCTTGGAGGGTCTGGAAGACCATGGGGACGCTGGGAGCGCGGATGTTCTTCCTCGGGCTCCACACCCGTGACAAGTCACATACCGAGCTTGCCGAACAGCTGCGCAAGCCAGCCTACAAACGCAAGGAAGCGCTCTGTCGCACTGCAACCGCACGGCTCATGCAGACACTCTGGGCAACGTATCCCGAGGGTATCGAGTGGAAGACCAGCGATGACCCGATGGAGCTCCTTGAAGTCATCGGACGTTGTGCTCAGCTTCTCTCCCGTTTGCGCGGGCAAGTGCAGGTGTACAGGGAAAAATGGGATGGAGACGACAAGCAGGAGATGGGTCACACCATTCCGGTGGTGGAAAAGCCCGACCGTGTGAATCAGTGTCTCTACAACCTCGCCAGAGGCCACGCGCTCGCTATGGGGCGCATGAAAATCAATGAGGAGGATATCCGGCTCGTCCTCACGCTCACCTACGATTCCGCCCCCGGGCACCGGGCGCATCTCTTCCGAGAGCTCGTGAGACGGGGCGGGACCCTCAAGACGGGCGAGATCGAGGAGTTCCTCCATTGCAGCAATCCGACGGCCTTGAAGGAGATGGCGACCATGCGGGTCCTCGGAGTCGTGGACGAAATCGGGGGGGATGCCGTGAACTGCGATCCGTCGAAGAAAATCGTGCTCAAAGCAGACCTGCGATGGTTCTTGGGCGATGAATGCCGCCGGTTCCTTGATCCCACGGTGTCAGAATCGGCTTGAGACCCTCTAACCTTTTCTGACCCTGTATATCTTCCCTTGTGCTATGATGACCATGGACTCACATCACCGTCTCTTGCGCCTTTCGTTTGTGTTTGCCGCTCAAAGGGCGGTCCTGCACTGAGGTCGCAAGACTGATGTGAGTCCCGGGACCGCCCTTTGGGCATCTTTCTTCCCTCTCATTCCATGAAATACTTCCTCTATTGCCGGAAATCGCAAGATCGCGAGGATAAGCAAATCCTCTCCACCGACGCGCAGAAGCGCCTCCTCACGGAGTTCGCGGAAAGATTGCACCTCACGGTGGTCGATATGTACGTCGAGAATCAGACCGCATACAAAATCGGTCGTCCAATGTTCAATGCGATGCTCACGCGTCTGGAGGCCGGTGAGGCGGATGCCATTCTCACGTATCACCTCACGCGCCTTGCGCGGAACAGCTTTGACGGCGGACGCATCATTTACCTTATGGATGAAGGAACCGTGAAGGAAATCCGCACGCCGGAAAGCATCTTCGTGAACAAATCCGACGACAAATTCATGATGCAGATTCACTTTGCCATGGCGAAGAAGAGTTCCGACGACACGAGCCAGTTCGTCTGCCGCGATATCATAAGCAAGCTCCTCAAGGGGGAGTATCCGGGAGTGGTGCCGCTGGGGTATCTCAACGTGGACCGCGCCGGTCGCATCGCTCCGACGCAGTACCAACCAGAGAAACAGCGACTCCTTGAGGAACTCGGACGGCCGCTCAGGCGCGAGGAGATCGATCCGGTGGATAGTGTGATCGTCAGGAAAATATGGGAGGAGGCTGCGAAGGGGACGCGGACATTCCTCCGGCTTGCGAAATTCGCGCATGACTTGGGGCTGCGGACCCGCTCAGGGAAGAATATATCGAAGGCGACGATCTACTACATGCTCACGAACCCCTACTACTACGGCGCAATCCGCTTCGACAGCAAGCTCTACACCGAGGACGTGCAGCATGAGCCGCTCATCACGCGGTCGCTCTTTGAGCATGTGCAGGACGTGATGTGTACGGCGGGGAAGGGAAATCGCCGGAAGCATGATTTCGATTTTAAGGGAATGCTCAAGTGCGGGGAGTGCGGCTGCGCGATCACCGTGGAGCGGCAGCGGGGGCATGTGTACTACCACTGCACCCGCAACCGTCCCTGCACGCAGAGCGTCTGCTCCAAGGAGAAAAACCTTGAAGAGCGCATCATGGAGCGACTATCGGAGTTCCGCATCATCCCGCGTGAGTTCCTCGTCTATGCCTCAAAGCGGGTCCGGGTCATGCACAAAGAAGCGGCAGGCAGCGTGGACGCGCTCCGCAATAGACTCGAACGGAAGTTCGGGGACTTGAAACAGCGTCTCGATGCACTCCTCCAGCTCAAGCTCTCACCCAAAAACACCGACGGAAGGCTGATCTCGGATGATGAGTACGTCGAGCAGAAAATGGCGGTCCGGGTAGAAATGCAGGGAATCGAGGAGCAGATTCGCTCGATCAAGCAGGAAGGGAACAACTGGATGGACGACTGCGAGCGTTTCGTGGAGTCGGCGCTTTGCCTCGACCAAACGTTGCAACACGCCACCATGGAGCAGAAGAAGGAGCTCCTCGTGATGGTCGCTTCGAACATTCTCCTCAAGGACGGGAATGTGGCTATCACATACCGAGACCCTTATGCAGCTATCCTCAACTTCGCCAAGGAACAAAAACCCGCATTCGAACGCGGGACATGGCTTGCAGAAGCGGAAAATGGCAATTTAATGGAGAAATGGCTCCTTGAAACCGTTACAATTAAAAAAGTCCTGCTGGATGTTACTTACTGCGACGCTTTGCAGACGCTAGCCGAGACTGCGCTTCGTCTGTTTCGGGGGTATCGCTGGGATTCTTCTATTCGCTAACTTCGCGGAGTTATTTGTTAATCGTTAGTTCAGCCAACCCATACAAAGTTCCGCGCATTTCCTCAATTTGTTCATCGGTGTAGTTGTCTGCAATTTCTTTGCCAAGGATTTTCTTGCACTTTGAGACAGTCAACATGAGAGCATTCTACAGTAAGGTAAATTACCCTGCATGACACAGCGCAAACCGCGAGGAAAGCCAGACGCTATAATCCGGACTTCTAAGAGTGAAATATGCATGTACGTGCATTACGAGGAAAACTCCGAGAAGGCACATCAGACACAAGAGGAACTTCAAAAGGGACTTCGATACATAGCGAAGCAAGGCGGTTGGTTGCACGAGGTAGAAGCAAAAGATGCAGCAATTGCCAGAATCGCAGTACTAATCGAAAAATTGGGTAAGAAACGGTAGAATGCAAAAGATGAACGACCCCTATCAGTTATTTGCCAGAAACCGTCCATTGAGAGTCGCTTTTCTTGTGAATCCTAGAAAAACTAATGACGAAGTTATTGATGCGATTGTTGATTATTGTCTATATCGGTGGGGCGGTAGACTGAACCCAATTGTTTTTACTAATGGTAAGACCTTTCAGAAAGAATGGTGGGACTTTCTCAAAAAATATGACCCCGATGCTGTTATTTCTTTCGTGAAATTGGACGAGAAGTTAATCAGGGAAATTGACCACCGTATTTCGCCGATTATTTTGGACTATACAGGGGAGGAACACCTACATATTCAAAGGCATCTGGATGGCCTACTTATGCTCCCTCATGATGATTACAACGGTAGAAGGGGTGTGCCAACTAAACTCGCCGTTTTTAGAACCAACCAGAATACCGATACATGTGTATCAAGTTTCTTGCATAGAAACTTTGGTGTTTTTGATAATCAAGGTTGGACCGAGAGGGCACTGCAAATGATTACTTTAAAAACAGTATTTGAAGTGAATGGACAGGCAGGACTTGCGCATGCTTTAACGACCATCGGCAACGAGAGGCGGGAACACTGGATGTATCCCACCGAGTATTTGTCACTGTGGACGCCAATGCCTGATACACAATATGACGAGAACCACAGATGCTTCTGCGTTATTATTGGGGATACCTTCAAAGAATTCGCTTATTACTGGAATCGTCAATTGGCAGTAGAAAGTTACAAACGTAGCTCATTTAACCAACTACTAGTTCCAACAGCATTTGCGGAGAATGAGGAAATGCAAGCAGCTATTCAAACGTGGCTATACAAGCAGGCACCGTGGGATGGAGGACCAACAAAAATAAGATTCGTGAGTTACAGTCATACGCTGCAAGAATTGGAGCAATTTGCACAAAAGATGACTCCTCGTCTGAATATGTATTCACGATGCGAGGTATTAAAATCCCCACTGATTCCAGCACTAAACGAATTCCATATTTTTCAGGAAAATGACCAACACTATACGGCCTTAGAGGAGACACAGGTATTTAGTCTTAATGGGCCGGAGGACATGTTTCGGGTGCAAGAACCAGAAAACATTAAACCTTTCAGATGGGGGAAATGGATGGTTGATTTAAAAATTGAATACAAGCCTCAGAACTATAAGCACAATGTCATCGGTAGAGATTCTTTTTGGAAATTACCTAGGCATAGGGCAATTCTTCAGCACATGTTTCGCAATCACGCCGCCCGCATAGTCGGCAGTCGTATGCCATCATTATTAGCAGGCCAAGAGAATAAAGCTTTCACAATCGAAGTTCCGCGAGAGAATGACATTTTCTTTTGTATTGCATGTCAGGATGCTCATTACGATTTTGACGATATGCGACGTAATTTGAAGTTTAAAAAATTCAGCGATATAGCTACATCCCAGCAAGGTAAAAATCTAAGGGGATTGTTTGGATTGTTCGATAACAATTTTACCAATGCTAATTGGATTTTCAGTGAACCATTCTGGATGGAGGTGTTCGATAGCTATTGTCCGTTAGAAAGCAAATCCCAGACAGACTTGGAGGCTCTGGTTAAAAAGGCTTTAGGACCTGCTCAAACAGTTATAGTAAATACTTCGATTATTGAAAAGGTTGCCGCGATTTGTCATAGATATTTCAAGGGAAGAACTGAGGTTGAGATTACAAAGTCTCATGATGATTTAGAGGAGTTATGCGATAAGCAATTTAAAACTCTTAAAGGTAAGCAGAGTCCCCGAAAAAGAAAAAAGGCTATGGCCAGAATGTATGATGGCGAATTGGAATATTTGGTCGAGAAAAACATCTTATTAATGGGTCTCTATCCGAAATGCCCAAATTGTGGGAAGAAAAATTGGTACTTACTTGATGAAGCTAAAAAACAGTCTGACTGCAAACATTGCTTAGCAACGTTTCAACTTAGTCCTAATGATAAATGGCATTACAGGCTTAATTCATTGTTGGTACGTGCTATTAAGGCTGGTGATGGGACACTGCCTGTTTTAAATGCACTAAATCATCTTTTTCAGGATTCAAGGGGCAGTTTTATTCTTACTAGTTGTAAGAATATCTTCGACAAGAAGCGTAAAAGAGATAAGCCGAAAATTATTGGAGATGCAGATATTTTTTGTATTCAAAATGGCCGTTTAATTATCGGTGAAGTAAAAAGTTCACAGAAAAGTTTTGATAAGACGCAAATAGATAGCATGGTTCAGATTGCTAAAATTATGCGGCCAGATTCACTTATTTTTGCTGCACCATGCAAACTACCCCCAAAGGGAAATCTTCGGCAAACCATCAATCAAGTAGCATCTGAATTACAGGACTTAGAAATAGAGGTTAGATGGATTAATACCGATGAAAGGTTAGAAATGAGCAAAATGGCGCGGGAGGATTTGATATAAGCTCAAAAGTGCAAAAGTTGCTAGAATAGCCCCATGAAACTGAAAGACCGGGCGGCTGTTTACTGGCGTATTCATGTACTACTGAAAAATTCACCTGATTTTCGTAACATGTATTTCCCGCCAACGTCAAAAATGGAAGAATCAGACAGTATTTTTAAAAAACGTTTTTGCGTAAACGGACAAGTGGACGATGACTTGATTATTGAATATTTTTGTCTTGCCTCAAATGAGAATCAAAAGAAATATGCGCTAGAAGCTTTACAAGAAATAAACGACCCGAACATGAAATTCTTTTGGTTTAAATTATTCTATAATAATAAAATGCCACCTGAGTTTCCGAAGATGGGAATCCAGTTTCAGGATGGAGTTATGCATATTGAGATTCGAACTCCTTTGACAAAAAAGGAGTGGAATGACACTTGGTGGAGAATAGCAAGGTACCAGTTGATGTTTCTTTCTGGTGCAAATGAAACTGGCTTAGGGACAGAAAAGGATGAATATTATGCAGCATTAGAAAACCTATATATTAAAAAGCCGAGTGTTAAAAAGAGAGTCCATTCTCTCAAAGAATCTTTTGGCAAAGATAAGCATTACGAAACTTATTCGGCCCAACTCTGGCAAGAAATTAAAATGGAAGACCCATGGAAAGAAAATCCATTGAAACAGTTCGACGAAGATTTATTGATTCTTCGCTTGCACCGAACATACGGAACCAGTGCCAAGGACGAATATCGAAAGATTAAGTTCATCGAATGGCTAAAGCATAAGAATATAATGGTGGCCAAGGAGGACAGCCGCACCCTATCTTTCGTTGAATTAGCTGCTACATATAGGCCTGATTTCATGAATATGCCGGTACAGAAGATGGACAAAACACTCAGGCTGAAAAATTTCGAACAACGATTGCAGGAAGTGAAAGATGCGTATTCCTGGGCTGGTTCAACTTCTCGCAAGCCATCATTGGGAGTGACAAATGAGGGAATTTTTATTGATGCCTGAAGAGACGGTCTGTCATGAGTTTTGCGAAAAGTGATAGTCTGACCATTTAGTTGGTCAGTGGAAATATGCTGGTGAATGAATCACCAGGAATTTGTTGAAGCACTGGCCTATGCCTTCCTAGCCCAGCTAGGAGAAATAGAAGACCCACACGCCTCTTCAGGAGGTGAAATGGTGTTTGATAATCACTCGTCGGCCTCTCCGCAGAGGGCGCGTCCTAGTAATGACGCACTAGCAAATGCCCCTCAAGCCGATGAATAACGGCGAACAAAAGCCATTATCGGCAATTCCGAAACCCGTACAAAGGTTATTGCACTTTGGGATTGATTATCTGACTCTCAACCTCGGTGTGCCTTCAGGCAGCAAACTTCCTCCAAAAAGTATCACTTTCCTTGATGATATTTTCTCTTTTCCTCATAACAGTACAAATGCTTCGGACTACAAAGGTTTTATCTGGGGTGCCGGAAGTGAAGAAGTAAATCTGGACTTTTCAACTCTAGGAAAAGACCAAATAGTCTACGTTCACCGTGGAGAAGACAGAATCATGTCCATTCGCAAAATCGGATTTGATAGCAACCTACCTCTTGGGATGAAAGATAAGTATCAGTATCAGATTCAGTTCTATGGTTCCTTTTTTGGACTAGTTAGGCTTGGAAGCTTCGTGCTTGAGGATTATTGGCAGCCGTTTCTTCAGGATATTCAGGATGGCCATATTCAGTCTTCTATCTCACGCGTAGACATCTGCGCTGACATCGAAAATAGGGACGTGAAAAGCATCAATGGTTCAATCATCCATAAGGGCAAAATGAAGGCCACTTCAGAATTAGAAATAGACGATGCAACCGGCATTCCTGAAACCGTGTACTACGGCCGACACTCGAAGGACTGGAAAGCCCGCATTTATAATAAAATCAGGGAAATCACATCACAGAAACATAAGGAAACTCTCTATACCGATTACCTCGCCTCTTCCTGCGTCACGCGCGTGGAGATTGAACTTCATAGCAAGCCATGTCAGGAGTACGCAATCACGCTTACCAAGTGCCTAGAATTAAAATTCGTTTTAGGTGTCTATGAAAAGTTCCTGTCCAACAAAGCCGCGCACTGGGGCATACTTCGTTTCATAAAAAGCGAATTAAATAAGACAGGACACAAGGCTATACCAGCCGAACGCATAAAGATTTCTCACAACCAACTCAGTAACTATGCCCTCACCAAGCGCGTGGTTAATCAAGTAAAAGAATTGATAAGACGTTCGGGGCTGCCTTCAGAAGAAATAATTAATCTAATTAGAACACAGTTGCCATAGGTGGAAATATTCGTGGTTGTAAATATCAATGAAATCAGAAGTATTATTCAAAAGTGCAAAAGTGCAAAGATTCTCTTTGCATAGCCATTTATTCGACCTAGAAGGCCTCTGAAATTTGTCCAAGTAACAACGTAGCCAAAAATGATTCCCACTCGTTCTATCCACCTTCAAATGCGTCACAGCGGGGAGGTGCGGATGAAGATGACAGTGGCAAAATGAATGAAACCCTTCTGACTTAAAATATCGTTTTAACTGGACTCAACATTTCTGGATTCATCTCTCTACATCTGTAGCTACTTCTGTTTTAATAATAGGATGCAAGGCGAAGTGGCACATAGCCCCGGCAGGAAAATATCAACTCGCAGATTACCAGTGACGATTCCTACAGCAGTAAAACGCATTTTATGTATCCCCAGTTCGGCAAAAACCATTCAGCAGGCAGTAGAAAGCCAGCCAGAAGTGCAAGCTGCCATTCAGAAGTTGGAATTACGGGAGGGGGTATCAGAATCATGCTGCGCGGTCAGCAAAGTTCGTGGAGGCGGCACTCAGGGCGTACCTCATTATCTTCTTCAGGAACGCAATCGTCGCATCGTGGAATTGCATCAAATGGGACTCACCCCAGAGACAATAAGAAAATATGTGAATTCTCGGGCAGAAGTAACGGGCTGGGGAGAAATAACGTGGGAAGGAAGTATAAGTCGCATAGTCAGCACTTACTTTCAGAACCAGAGGCCTTCAGCGCGCGAACTGGAAGCCCATGAGGAAGGGATGCGTGACGCGATGTTCAGTAGCATGTCTGTTCTCATCGAACAGATGGCCTTGCACATCGCCAAGAGAAACCAAGCGGGAGATTGGGCGAAATTTGAATACGCTGCGGCCATGGGCACCCTCTTCAGAATGCACCAGACCTTGGTTGATGACAGGAATTGGAACGCTAGCAAGATAAATCCCCATCAAGCTATTCAGCGAAACAACATCAATATTCTGATGTTCGATACCGAAGCCCAGAAAGTTATCGCAAATAAGAGACTTCTTCAGCCAGTCATCAACCTGCTAGATGAATGTCTAGCCCAATCAACAGAAGCTAACAATCATTGATTATGGCTTAGGATAGAGGAAAAGTGCTTGATATAAAGTTAATACGAATATATATTGATAGCGAAATGAAACCTCCTTCGGACCACGGGTCGGGAGATTTGAAGGTAGATAAACATCAGCCTCGGTCACCCCAAGAGTCGGAACTCCTACGCCACATAAAGGAGGTCAACGAGAAACGGGTTCAGCTTGGCTACGAGTCATTACTCTTCAACAGAAGCGGAAACGTGGAGGGTGCGGTGAAGAAGCAACGGGCTGCCGAGGAAGCGCGTCGGTATTTGAAAACTCTCTTCGCCCGACACAAGAAACTTTACTGGCGACGTGGCACCTAAAACGCGTTTTAATATTTCCCCTAACCCACATGACAAGCACGGATACACCACAGGCACTTATTGGATATTCCCGCGTTTCCACTGATGGCCAGCGCGAGGGGTATGGCATCAAGATTCAGGAGGAGAAAATCAAGGCCTACGCCGAAGAGAAGGGATTGTCCGTACTCCGTATGTTCAGGGACGAAGGCGTAAGCGGCGCACTCAAAGACCGCCCTGCCCTCCTTCAGCTACTAAACTTTGTTGATGAAAACAGGAAGATGCGGTTGGGCGTCTGCTTCTTGCGTCTGGACCGTCTCTCACGCTCACTTGTTATATCCGAACAGCTAATAGCAGACTTCCAGAAGCGCAGGGTTGATGTGATTTCCTTGGAGGAACCGGATTTGCTTTCGAATGAACCCAATCGGAAGCTTTTCAGGCAATTTAAGGCAATGATGGCGGAGTACGAGAAGGAAATGATAACCGCCCGAATGTCGGCAGGACGGCTGAAGAAGGTTCAGGAGGGTAACGGCTACGCCGGAGGACGAGTGGCCTTCGGTTTCAGGGCAAACGGAGACGACTATGTTCCTGTGCCGGATGAACTTGCCGTAGTGCGTGAGATATTTAGTCTTCGCAGGAAGCCCCGAAACGGGGAGAGGCTGGGGTATCAACGAATTGCTAAGCTGTTGAACAAGAAATACACGGCCATACGCACGTTTAATGCTATGACCGTGAGATACATTGTAAATAACCCCTTTTACAAAGGATTTCAGCACTACGGGACGGTCAGTACGTTCAATGAACGACTGAGAGTGGTGTAAAGTTAATTAAAATTAGGTTGATAGTAGACCTTGGATTATCGCCTCAGAGACAGACGATTTTCAGAGTTATTACTTTCCCATCCACGCATCGAATACGTTCTGAACCTCTTTCGCAAACAGCTTGTCGTCGTCGGCAATGTCTCTTCCTCGTTCCCGTGCTAGGTCGAAGAATCCATGTCCGGGCTGATGATTTTCTTTATCAATTACCAAAACCGATAAAAGACCACGCCCCGCTGTGTCTTCAGAACTGGAAACTTCGCCAAGCATATGATGTAGAGGGGGGTCGTGTGCCCCGATTGTGAGAATGTTAGAAAGCATCGGAGACAACTCGGAGTAGTAAATTAGCTGTTTATCTTTAGCTTTCTGCACAAGGATTTCTCGAATCCTTTCTACTGCCTTTTTCCAAACGTCAGGCGCAATGCCAAAGTATTTATCATCCATATACTTCAGGATAAATGAATCCTGCCAATGACATCAATATATACGACTTGTCGGATGGTGAGTTTCTACTATCCCATTTTTATCTGTATGGGATGTGATTGTGAAAACTTTGCAGCAATACTGCCAATCCACATTATTACCTTGAACAAGGCAGGAAGAATGTGCGGCAGGAGGAACAGTAAAAGTATAAGGAAAGCGAGTGCCAGAATTCTCTCCATGAGTTCATTGGCCAGTTGTTTCAGGCCAAGGAATTTGGCCACGCGGTGGAGTCCATAGGAAACCCGCCACTTCCCACGGGAAAACCCTTCAGGAGACTGTGCCATCACATCATTGATTTCCTCCGGCCCTATTAGGCGCATGTTCACCGAAGCAGCGTAGTCCTTCGATGTCCTACTAAAGGGAAGCGTGGAGACGAAGACTCCTTCCTGCGCCCCCGCCTTCAGCATTGCACCTCCAAGTGCTTGGACGTACTCAAACTTCATGTATCCACCACGTCCGCTTCTTTCGCTGTGGTGCTTACACTGGCCTACAACAAGATTGCCATTTCGTTGTGCGTACAAATCAATCCCTCCATCGGCATTGAACGCGCCATGTTTTGGGCTGACCTGCACATGTTCATACCCCATCGTTTCCAGGAGGTACTTCGAAAAGTATTCAAAGGCCTTGGGCGAGAGGTCTTGCACCTCTTCCCTTGTGTGAAACGTTCGCACAAATTGGCGGTCAACGTATGTAATCATTGGAGTTTCTTTATAATTCTATTATACCATATTTATGTATATAAGCTATATAGCGGAAAGCTAGGCGAAAGGGAGTTTTCATATAAAATGAGAGTGCAACCCGGTACTCGTATTAATTCATTCCTGTCATTAATGGCATTCCTACGTCGTAAGGGGCAACCCTGCGCGGCCGTAGGACATGCCGACAGGCATCGAGTACGGGTTGCCCGCCTGGGTTGTCCCTTTTGGGATGTGAGGCGGTTTTAGGCCTCTCCCCCTTTTTGTTATGGCAAATGACCATCGGAATGACCCGTGGAAGAACCTAGCTTTTATTATCATCATCGTCATGGTTGTTTGGTTCGGGGCCGGCTACCTATCACAGCAAAAGCAGGATGCGGCACCAACTTATCAACAGGCGGAGGACGTACAGATACCTCAGCCCGAAGCTGCACAACAACAGCCCGCTTCAAGGCAGCCCATTACTGAACTTCAGTTTGAGATAGAAGGTCAATACCTCGGCCAAGGTGAAATAAAAACTTCTGTCAAAACCAATCTTTGGCCGGGGACGGAAGTAACGTTATATGCAATGTCTATTTCAAGGATTTACCCCGATGACATGAATCCGCCCGATGACTACGGATTTGATGCCAGCCGCGCATACAGTCTCTACTCAATCGCTTTGAAGAATCAGCCCATTACGGATTATGTACCTGGCGGGAGTGACATAATGCTGTCCAGTTTTGACCATCCCATGACAGTTCTGGAAAACGGTGAGGCGCAGGATTCCTTTCTCCTGTTCCAGCCCGAAGCCCTGCAACATTCATTGAAAGACGTTAGCAAGCAAGTGAATGATGGGAACCTTCTGACCCAATTGCAGAATAGGCAGGCGTTGGAACTTGACCAGAAAGTGATTCTGTCATTTGAAATTCGAGAGTGGCGCATGGAAGAGGACAATTTCGGCGGAATCAAAATAGATACCATTCAGTTACCCGATAATTGCACATCGCTGACAGGTCAAAAGTATGGGCAGACATGGCACATGATTCGATGCTTGAAAGAAATCTCTATCCCCAAGGCAACTATCGCCCTTGATAGAACGAATGGTGTTGAGAAGCAACGCCAAGCGATTGCTGAACGCGAGGCCGCAGAGTGTTCAATTCTAACCAATAAATACTGTTACTTCTACTTCAATAGGCAGGGGAATGTCACTTGGCAGGAGGCCAATAGTAAGTGTTCAGAATTGGGTGGTGAATTGCCGCCCAAAGCAGACCTCACCACCGTGAGGGAACAGCTTGCCACGTTATATGCAGCCAATAGCAATCTGATTTTCGTTTGGGCTAGTGAGACAAAAGCCAACCCGTATAACGGCGAAGTAGCTTACGGCTGGGTAGAGGGATTCATTAAGAATGATGAGGGGGATTACCGCCGTGACTGGGCAACGGCGAATTCAGATAAGCGGGACTACGTGACGTTCGTATGCGTAAAAAAGCGGTAGCCCCGATGTTTAGCAGACAACAATCATCTATAATAATAATTGTCTGATGCCGCCCATCAATATCACGGGCAAAAGTCTTAAATTCTGGCGTGACGCTCTGAATATTTATCTTCAGTATTTAAAGAAGCACTCATTGCCTGGCAACACAGTAATCGGAGATGAAGCAGAAAAGGTAGGACATTCCTTTCGACGAATAACTGAAGAATTGCGGGAGACTCATCGGAAAGGACATGAAGGGTTTGATTTTGATGCTTCGTTTTCAGACCAGTGCTTTTCTCTTGTTAAGGCTTTGCTACCGTTTTTAAAGAAACAATATGAAAGAGAAAGAGATAAAATTGTTCAATCGGGCGCACCGACACAGGCAACGGAAAGTATTGATTCGAAGTTGTTAGAATTAGAAAGAATAATTGCGTGGCCTATTTGGGAGAGGGTCAAATCGTATGACCTTATCAACGAAAATCTTCTCCCTGAGGAAGAACGTCTATCTCCGCCTGTCCCTTTAATTATCAATAACCACGATGGCATCGTTGCTTTTGGTAACCACAACATTATCGTTCAAGAGAATCATTCAAGCGCTTCGGAGGAGTTGCAAAAGCTAATTGAAGCCATACGAAAGTCAGAGTTGCCACAATCTACAAAGGGGGAGGCAGAAGCAGAAATCATTACTATTGAGGCGCAACTAGCTAAGAAACAGCCCGATAAAACAATCATTCAGAGGGCATTTTTCGGCTTAAAAACATTGTTGGTTGGGGGAGAATTGTTAGGATTAGCTGTAAACGTTCATACAGTGCTGCATGCACTTGGATTGCTGTAGTAACAATCAAGTTAGGCCACCTGCTTCCCGTACAAAAATTTCTGGAAACCAATAAATACTGCACGTATCTTCGCAACGCTTCCTAAAGCATTCTCGGCATCCGCAATGGCGTGGTATTTCAGATTTAAGAGTTTCGGCAGTTTCTCTTCATCTAACTCATCAACTCCACTGTCTATGTACTTACTCAACACAAACTCCAAGAAATCCTTTTGCTGGGAGTCGAGTCCCTTGAAGATTGCAGGACTCGCGCCTGTAACACGCTTTTCTCTTGTAATCGGCTTGATGGCAAAGGACACATAGGACAGGACATCGAAAAGGTCACTGTCTTCAGCAGAAATCCTCTTCTGTAGTGTTTCTAAGTCATCTTTGCTGTATCCCAATTCACTAATTTTATCTAAAAATGCATTTCTAGTACTCGGATTTGACCAAATCTTTCGTAGTTCTTCTTCAGTGGAGAAAAAATCTGGCAAGGAACCAAAGAGGTTCTCCATAAATTCTTCGACGGAGATTGGCTTCCCGTCAGCACTCCAAAAAGAGGTGGCAATCATGTGTTGAATCTCTCGTTCTTTTCCATCACGCAATTTGATTTTTAATATCTTCTTTGGTGGAGGTTCTTCGTCATCGTTATCCCTGCCGCCTCCTTCGTCTGTTGGTGGCAGGGGAGGCATAGTGTCCTCTGGTTTTTCCGTAGTCTCATCAATCGGTTCACCATCCCACTGTGGGTCGGAGAAGAGTTTATAGGCACCTACGAAGTCCAAAATGGTGAAGTACTCCTTTCCTTCAAAGAGTCTCGTCCCACGCCCTACAATCTGCTTAAACTCAATCATGGAGTTCACAGGGCGCATGAGGACGATAGTGCGGATGTTTCGGGCATCCACGCCCGTAGAGAGTTTTTGAGATGTAGTGAGGATTGTGGGAATCGTTTTCTCGTTATCCTGAAATTCCCGTAAATATTGTTCTCCTCTAGCCCCGTCATTCGCAGTCACACGCACGCAGTAGTGAGGGTCGGTACTTGTCTTGAATTGGTTAATCAAATCACGCACGGCTGCCGCATGGGATTGGGTCGCACAAAAGACGATTGCCTTCTCCTTTTGATTAATTTCAGCAAGTGCGATGCGTACTCGTTCCGCTTCACGTTCTTTTATCTCAATGATGCGGTTGAAGTCTTCTTCTTCGTAAATCTTCCCTTCTTCTACCTCACCTTCGATAATTTGGTCATCTGAGGTGTACACATATTCGTCCAAAGTGGTCTTGATTCGCTTCACCTTAAACGGTGTCAGGAAACCATCGTTGATTCCTTCTTTCAGGGAATAGACGTACAACGGTTCACCGAAGTATTTATAGGTATCCACGTTATCTTTCCGCTTTGGCGTAGCCGTGAGTCCAAGTTGAACGGCAGGGGAGAAGTACTCCAAAATCCCTCGCCAGTTGCCTTCGTCATTCGCCCCTCCCCGGTGGCACTCGTCCACGATGATGAAGTCGAAGAAATCAGATGGATAGTCACCGTAGTACGGTGTCCCATTCGGTCCACTCATGAATGTCTGAAATATCGTGAAGAAAATGCTGCCGTTCGTGGGGACGCCGCCCTTTTTGCGAATATCGAGAGGATTAATGCGTACCAGTGCATCTTCAGGAAACTTCGAGAAAGTATTGAACGCTTGGTCAGCGAGAATGTTCCTGTCTGCGAGGAAGAGGATTCTTGGCCGCCTCTCCGCGTCTCGCTTTAGGTTCCAACGCGACTGAAACAGCTTCCATGCAATTTGAAAGGCTATAGCCGTTTTTCCTGTACCTGTCGCAAGCGTCAGCAGCATTCGTTGCTTGTTGTTTGCTATGGCATTCAGGGTCTTTTCAACGGCGATTTCTTGGTAAAACCGCATATTTGCTTCTCCAAAAATGTTTTCGTATGGCACGGCAGCGAATCTATCTCTCCAATTGTTCTCACTGGGGTACATCCTCTTCCAAAGTTCTTCAGGAGTCGGGAAGGCTTTCACAGTGCCTTCCTTTCCTGTCTTCATCGAAATCTCATAAATCTCCTTTCCATTAGTCGCATAGGTAAAGTCTATGTGGAGTTTTTCAGCATAGGCCTTCGCTTGCCCTACGCCTTCAGAAGCCTTCTCTCTGTCGCTCTTTGCCTCTATCACTGCAATCTTCTGATTGTTGTAAACGAGAATGTAATCGGCAATTTCCTTCTTTCCCCGCGCTCCACCTATTTGGATTCTTCCGTCAGTAATATGAAACTCACGACGGATTCTTGAACCATCCACTTCACCCCAGCCGCTTTCGCGGAGTTTTGGGTCTATCAGCTCTGCGCGTGTTTCAGATTCGTTCATAATTAGACAAGACTATAGCCCACCTGCAAAGGCTTTAGAAAGCAGCGATTGCTTCAATTCTGCAAGGTCTGCGAGTTTTTGCATATAAATAGATTCTAGTCTTATTGATTGTTCTGAAAGCTCATCGAGTTTGGCAACAATAGATTGTTGTGTAGAGAGGGCTGGAAGGGGAATCTTGATGCTTTTTAAAACTTTCACTGATGCAACATTCTTTATTGCTGCCCCTTGTGAATATTCTTTCAGGCTGTCTTGAAAACTTTGGCTTTCCATCCAATATTTCAAAAACACATTAATAATTCTTTTCGAAGGTGCAAGTTTCAGAAGGGCTTGATTAATAACGCCTCTCTTAATTTCATCAGGAACAATAGCCACTTTCCCCATTGTGCCTGAACAACTCATGATTAATTCACCAGGGTGCAATTCAAACCTTTTCATTTCCTTAAATTTATTTTCATCAATGAAATAACGAATATTTACGAATTGATTATTAATTGCATGTTGTTGTTCATATACTGCGTAACCATCTTTCTTAAAAATTGCTTTTTTTAGGCTTCCCCCAAATGGGCCTCTGACAAAAGTACAAACTTCGCCAAACTTCTCTTTCCCACATTTCTCACCTAGATGCACAAAGACGCTCTTTAAATACGACTCAAAAAGCTCATTGGCATTCTGTAGATTCCTTTCAGCATTCTCCTTGGCCTTCTCAATCGCCTCAAAGGATTCGTCGAGAATGGAGACGATGCGTTTTTGTTCCTCAGAAGTCGGTATATGTAACTTTACATTCTGTAGCTTTTGGATGGTCAATGTATCCACAGTTGCGCCATTTCCTTTATCCAGTTGTTCAAAAAATAAGTAAGACATTAACCAATATCTAATGAATTCACTATCTACATCACTAGACCTCTTCATCCACAGAACACTGGCATCCTTGAAATAAAATCTGTCATTTTTTCGAACGATATACGTGTTACCAATTGTCCCAATAGCAGTTATGAGAATATCGTTTACTCTCGGGACACCAGATTGTCGCGACAGCTCAGCAAAATGTCTCTCAGAAATGAACAGCTGGTTATCTACATAGCCATCCATAGCCAATCGCGTTATTTCACGCCCACGATAGAAAGGTACCCCGCTGCTTTCCCATTGGGATTTCAGGACGCGCTTGCTTGAACCGATTTGGTAAAGTTCGCCGAGAGTTTTGGTCTGCCACCCTGATTTCATAAATGCTTACCAATGGTAAGTAAAATCTTTTCACTTTCTTTATCCAACCTGCGTATCTCTTCCAAAATTTCCTTTGGGTCACGCAACACCGCTTCCCCACCTCCATTCGGGTTCTTCACAGAGAGGTCAAAGGTACTCTGGTCAATATCGGCAATATTTACACTCCATGAGTTCGCAGAATCCGCCTTGGTTTTCTGTAGTTGCACAAACTCTGCTAAATCAGCCTCGTTTAAGGGCTTTGTTTTGCCTAAGTTACGTTCCAGATTCAGCTGGTAGTACCAAATCTTCTTCGTGGGAGTTCCTTTCTCGAAAAAGAGAATAACGGTTTTTACTCCTGCCCCTGTGAATGTCCCACCCGGCAAGTCTAGTACTGTGTGTAGATTGCAGGTTTCCAATAAGTGCCTACGTAGCGAGGTGGCGTCTCCATTGGAAAGGAAAGTATTTTTAATCACGATGCCCGCTTTTCCGCCTGCTTTCAAAATCTTGATAAAGTGCTGTAAAAACAAAAATGCTGTTTCGCCTGTTTTGATGGGGAAGTTTTGCTGTATTTCTTTGCGTTCATTCCCTCCAAACGGAGGATTCGCCAGCACTACGTCATACCTGTCTTTCTCCTGAATATCGGCGATGTTTTCGGCAAGAGTATTGGTATGGAGGATGTTCGGGGCTTCTATGCCGTGCAGAATCATATTCATTATCCCGATGATGTAGGCCAGAGACTTCTTCTCTTTTGCGTAGAAAGTCTTTTTCTGCAAAATCTCAACATCATTCGTCGAAAGTTTCTTGCTCTGTTTCAGGTATTCAAATGCCTCTACCAAGAATCCCGCCGACCCCACCGCACCGTCATAAATAGTCTCCCCAATCTTAGGGGAAACGACTTTCACGATTGTCTTAATCAGGGGACGTGGAGTGTAGTACTCACCTCCGTTCCTTCCCGCATTCCCCATTTTCTTAATTTTGCTTTCGTAGAGGTGAGAGAGTTCGTGTTTCTCTTGGCTCGTCTGGAAATGAAGGGCATCAACAACGTCCAGAATTCCTCTCAGAGTGTATCCACTTTGGATTTTGTTCTTCAGTTCGCTGAATATCTCACCAATTTTGTATTCAATTGTATCGGGGCTTTCGGCTTCCTGCTTAAACTTTTTGAGGTATGGAAACAGCTTGTTATCAACGAATTCCTTCAGGTCGTCACCCGTAAGTGCTTTCTGGTGGTCAATCTCTCCTTTAGCAGTCTTAGGTACTGCCCATTTTTCCCAACGGAACTGCGGTTCGATGATATTGCTGTAATTCTTCCCAGCCAGTGCAGCTTCTTTCTTCTTAGTCTCTTCTAAATCATCGAGGTACTTCAGAAAGAGAATCCATGAGGTTTGTTCGATGTAATCTAACTCTGAACTCACACCAGCATCTTCACGGAGAGTAGCGTCAATATTCTTGAAGGCTTGTTCAAACATGCCGTCAGTATTCCACACTTTTGCACTTTTGCTAAACCTCGCTTTGAATCCCTTAGAAGCCCCACACGGGAGGGAAAGGGCTTGAGACGTGCTTATTACGTGAAACAGATTCAAATTGATTTAAGGGTATGTGTAGGGGCATGTGGGGTACGCTATTCAGCTCCAATGGGGTAGGCCTAGTTGAAACAACTGCTTCTTGTATAATTCTTTCCACATGCAACAACTGAATTTCAACGTGAAGACACAAATGGTGGCACTCTCTGGTTCTTGCTTCTGGTTCTGGGATAGTTTTTACAGTTTTCTCGAAAGTTGTGGCGTGAAGCGTCCGCATTACCTTCGCTATGGCAAGGAGGGAAAGAAGTATTTTGTCATGCGGAATATTTTGGAAGACCTAGAGAGAGAACAAGATGCGGAAACCATCCAAAAACTCATTTCCACTTTTTATCGAATGAAAACGGTTGTGGACAAAGACCAGCTAGACGAGAAAAAGGGTAAACAACTTCTAGAGGAATTTAGGCAGCTTGTGGGCGACGACCCCATTGAGAAAGAAATTGAAAAGCGTGACCAACAAAGGCGCAGAGAGGAAAATAGAAATGCCGTCGCAGAGAAGGCAAAATTTGAGTCTGACTTAGACAAACTTTGGCAACGATTTTGCGCACTGACAACGGATACGCTAATCACTCCGCAAAATAAGGGCTATGCCCTAGAGAAACTAGTGTTTGACCTGCTGATTCTGAATGAATTTGAATGTTCACCTTCATTCAGGGCAGACACAGGCGAACAGATAGATGGCCAATTCAAACATGACGGATTCCCTTACCTCATCGAGTGCAAATGGACGAGTAAACCTGTCGAACAAAATGACATTTCAGAATTCAACGATAAAATCACCGGAAAACTGCAAAGCACACGGGGCTTCTACATATCTGCGGCAGGGTGCGACGAGAGGGCGGTGAAGAAGTTTTCAGGAGACAACCCGCGCATTATTCTTACTAATGGCGAAGATTTGACTCATATCCTTCAAGGACGTCTTCTCCTGCTAGATGCTATCCGCGCCAAAATTGATGCTGCCGTAAAACATGGGAACATTGATTTGCGATTGAGAAGCTTATTTTGAAACTCTCGTCGCCAGATTCCGTAGCAACCTATTAGAAGCCCTTATACAAACACTGCCCCATTTCGACTATAAAGGGACGTAAAATGCCCGATAACAGCACTAGGGGCTTTAGCGCAGCAGCTAGAGGCGTTTCCAAGACGTATCTACTCCCAATTACGAGGCTAGTACGACTTTTGGCAAAAGTGATAGGTCTGAGATTTCAGAGAGTCAGCATATAACAATGACACAATTACTTCTTACCCCATTATTTATGGACACAAGTTAAACACCATCGGCACGGTCGCTCTCGAAAACCGCAGTTATCAATCCACATACAGAACGCTAAGGAACGTTTTTGTGTCCCGACCCCAAACAAACATTTAATTTCCAATTTTTTATTTCCCAATTTCCTAATTTCTATGACTACATCAGTCTCCGCCGCAGGCAAAAATGCGATAAAGCTAGCACAAACTCTATTGGAAAATGGCCGACCAATAGATGTAATTCCGTTTGAAGATGACGGCTTAAAAAAATCATTTCCAATGTTACCCATGATAGAAGCACGTGTCTATGCGCGTGAGAATGGAAATCATGTGGATATTGTGTTCACAACACTTGGTCAGGTAATGGACTTAATCACCGATGCAGACCGTGAGAAATATGATGCTTATGTCAAAGCCTACTGGCACGGCATGTGGGCAGGGTTTTTTATTCGTGACGCAATAGGTTTCGCGCAAAAATCTCCCAATAGGAAGAGATAACTGGCTTGATGTTTTATGGCTTCCCAAAGCCATATATACTTACTTGTTGCCATTCATTCCATGAAGCCCAACGCAATCCTCTACTGCCGCGTTTCAGATAAGTCCCAGGCTGATGGTCAATCCATCAAACTACAGCCGCCCATGCTTAAAGAATTCGCCACAAAAAATGGCTATAGCGTCTACCGAGTTTTCATTGATGTGGCCAAGTCTGGGACTTCCACTGATAAACGTGATGGCCTCTGGGATGCACTCAACCTCATTGAGAAGGAAAACAAGGACAAGAATAAGCCTCGCATTCAGGCATTTATCGTCCAAGACACGGACAGGCTGGCGCGAAATGAGAAAGACCATTATCTCATTCGCGCCCACCTGAAGAAGTACGGCGTTATTCTTCTCTCCAAGAATCAGCCAGGTATCAATGATTCGGCGGAAGGGCTTCTCTTAGATACTCTCATGGCCGGAGTTAATGCCTTTCAATCCCGTCTCACCGGACGGAAGGTACGAAATACCGTTAGCATGATGGCTGAGAATGGACTGACGACGCACAAAGCCCCTCTGGGCTATCTCAATCGCCAGCGAGAGGAAGGAGGTAAGACTATCAAGTACGTCGAAAAAGACCCGGACAAGTCAAAGCTGGTTCTTCAGATGTTTCGTCTATACAGTAAAGGATTGTATTCGCTTCATGCCCTTGCCAAGTATATGAACAAACGTGGCCTCACAACGACAGGCGATAAGCCGCTTCAGGCAAGCGGACTAAGTGAGATAATGAACAACCGCTATTACTTGGGCAAGATTAAGCACAACGGAAAGGAGTTTCAGGGAAAACATCCTCGGCTGATTTCAGATGCATTATTCAAGCAATGCGCGAAAATATTGGAAATTCAGCGTAATCACGCCTCACGCCGCAGGAAACCGAAGAACACCAAGCTGTTCTATCTGAAGGACGTGCTGAAGTGCGGTTCCTGCGGCTACCGTGTGACAGGAGGTGGTTCCAAGGGCAGAGACCACATGTACAACTATTACTACTGCGGAAGACTCATGCGAGACCCAAAGTATCACTCGAAGAAGGGCAATTGCGTCAATCTTCCAGAAATCCACGCTGAGATTCAGGACTTCTTCGGATTATTGGAGTTAACCCCGGACATTGTGGAGGAGGTGAAGATGAAGGCCGCCCAAATACTTTCAGAGACGCATGGCGACATGGACGGTGAAAGGGCAGAGATTCAGCGCAATCTCACCCGTCTCGACCATCAGAGGAAGAAACTCGAAGGCTTGTGGCTGGCTGATGAGGTGGTTGAGGATTATTACAATCGCAACCACAAGACCATCGAGGCTGAAATCACAGCAGCCGAACAGCGTCTTTTGGAAATATCCGGCCTCCGCACAGACAGGACGACGATGTTTGAAGCATTGGTGAGATTGGCTAGAGACCTTCCTGCGGCCTACGAGAAGGCCAATCCTGAGGTGAAACGCATGTACCTTAAAATCTTTTGGGAATGTTTTGAAATAGGGGGTGGCACGGTGCAAAAGGCGGTTCCATCAAAGGTTGTAACCGCGTTAATTCACGAAAAGCTTATAAATCTTAAAGCCAATTCGCAGAATCGGAAATTTTTAGTAAGTAAGGTTTGGCTCCCCCGGCTGGACTCGAACCAGCAACCAATCGGTTACACGTTGCCCTTCTGTTTCCAGAAGGAGTGGACTATATCATCACCCATCTGAGTGTGAGGGTGCGAGGCGCTTCGGCCAGTCCCGCATGTGCGGGACGGGGCTACTCCATAAAGGATAGTCTCTGAACCTTCCGAGATTCTTCATTCAGAATCAGGGCTTGGCTGCTGATTGCCCTTCGCTTTCGCGGGAGGGTTTCCAGCAATTCACCTCGTTATCGACCCAGGATTTCCCTGGGAAGCTGCGTTACACCACCATGCAATTCCTGATGACAGTTTGTACAAACGAGGACGCACTTGTCCGCCTCAGTTTTCACCTTGTTCCATGAGCGGGTTAATCCTCGTGCGGAAAGGCCGAATTCTTTCTGCTTTCCATCAATATGATGAAGGGCGAATGCGCCAATATATTTGTGGTATCCGCAAATGACGCACTTGCCTCCTTTGTACGCGACAACCATTTCACGAAGTTTCCTTCGTCGCTTGGCTACCGCTTTCTTCAGGTACACCGCACGGTCGGCGTAGGTACGTTTCTCTGGCATACACATGTGAGTATACCATGAGATGTGTTCACAGCCGATTGCTCTACCATTGAGCTACAGGGGACCGATGCATGCAAAGAACAGGACAGTCACTGATGTACGACTGGCGTCAGTATACGGATACCCGGCTGAGAAGAAATAGTGAAAAACATCGGATATTCTTCCTATTTCCTCTTCTTCGGTATCAGCAGCACGATTTCGCGTCCCACGTACTGATCCGGGCGGCGGTAGAGGAGCGAGAGTCGTTCTGCACGGCTGGGCGCTATGCCCGGGGGGAGCGTGGCCATGTATCCGGCACTGTGCGCGGCATCCCACGCGCGATCGAGAAATATCGTCTCATTCTTGATCTTCCAGAAGGGCCACGTGAGTGCGAGTGGGACCCCGGGGAGCGTCTTGCTACAATTCTCGATGAAGGCAGCCTCCAGCTTCTCGAGCTCCGTCTTGATTTTGGCGGCGGACTTCTGCGACGGGCGGTCTTCGAGGGCGGGGCCGAGCGTCGTCTCGCTCACGACGATATCCGGCAGTTTCTTTAAGACAAAGGGCTTGGTGGCATCCTGTTTCCACACCAGAGAGTCCGTGTCCTTTTTGAGGATCTTCATCTCCTTGCGCAGCCATTCGATGTTCTTCTCACTGCCATTCACCGCCTTCTGCATGAGGTCAGAGGCCAGCACGTGCCATCCGCGTACCAGACACTCGAGCGGGATCACGCCCGTCCCACAGAAGGGATCAAGCACAGTCAGAGGTTCAGATTTCTTCGCTTTCTTCAACACGAGATCCGGAACGGGAGTCTGGCCGCCGCGGCCCAGCCACGCGCCCAGATTGAGCAGGATCTGTGCGAGCTTGGGTGGCAGCAGCCCCACCGTCGTATCGCGCACGGGTTTGCCGATATCCCGCTTCGTGTAGGCGTTCACATCCTGCGCGGCCACGGTGCGGCCGACCCAGAGTGTTCTGTTTTCCTCTTCGTCACCCTCGTAGAGCAAAACAAGCTCGCACCCACGCTTGGGATCGAGTAACCCCGCGTCGCGCAGGAGCACGGTCGCCGCCGGTTCGCGTTCGCTGCCGACGTAGCGGCAGGGGCGTCCCTGCTTTCTGAGCGACTCCTTGCACTGGCGGTAGAGAGTGTGGATCGTCTGTCTGGGCATCAGGAAGGTGCGCAGCGCGAACACGACCTTGCCCCGCTTTGCGTCTTTGAGTTCGCTCAAGAGGATGGAAGGCACTTCCGCGAGGGTCACCGCCTGATCCGTCACCCGCCGGGCCAAAATCACGATGCCGCCCAGCGTATCCAGGAATGCGCCGTCCAGTTCCACGGGACTCTCGAAGAGCACGATGGAATCATTGAGGAGCGAGCGGAAGACGAATCCCGGCACGGTGGCCGAGAGTTCGGCGAGGGAAATGCGTGGTTGGTGACCGAGAAAGGCGGCGTACGATGGCATCGCATGGCAGGATAGCGTTGCAGGGGATGTTCGTACAGCTGTTGAAGGATTCAGGATTTCAGGGAACCAGGATTGCATGGAAGATCTCAAGAAAACAGGATCTCAAGAGGACAATCGACCCTTTGGATCCTGATTCCTTCCCTGAATTCCTGCATTCCTGGAACCCTGTCTCCTTCCTTTCACTGCAATCTCGTTTATTCTTTTTTCAGTTCCTCCCTCAACAGCAGAACCGTCAGCATCACCACCAGCGGCGCCAACTGCACGAACCCGCGCGCGAGCCCGGTTTGCCTGAGCGCTTCCGTCGAGAGGGATGTGAAGAGAAAGAGCCCGACCTGCAGCAACACCGCTGCGAACACGAACAGCGAGAGGGGGGCAAGCACGGTGGAGAAGAGGCGCTTTCGTCCGAGCGCGATGAGGAGGAGCAGGAGCGGGAAGAGCAGATGCCAGTTGCCCTCGAAGAACGTATTCACCCAGAGCACGTACACGACTCCCGGCTGCCAGCCGAAAGAGTAGCTGGAGGAAATTTCTTTGGCATTGCCGAACCCAAGGCCGTGCGTCCACTTGAAGAGCACCCACGGGAGCCCGATGGCCAGCAGCCAGCCTGCGACCCATGCGAGCGTGCCGGCGATCTCCCGGCGCGTCATCGGGTGCTGTCGGCGGAGGAACACGATTCCCGCTATCAGCACGGCGAGCAAGAGCGGCAGGTAGAGGACGAGTGCCTCGTTCTTCGTAAAGACGAGGAGTCCCAATGCAAGGGCGGAGAGACGCAGCAGGCTCCGGCGCCGGGGGATGTCGGTCTCCGTGAGGCCCCGTGTCAGCAGTCCTCCCGCGGCCAGCAGATGGGCCGAGAGGAAGACATCTGCGTACGCATTCATGCCATGGAAGAAGTAGAGCGGCAGGCTGGCGAGCAGGTACGTGCCCAGCAGGGCCCACTGCCACTGCGTGCGGTGACGCAGCGCGCAGTAGAGCAGGATCACCGCGGCGAGGAACCAGAGGGCATGGATGCTGTTCGCGAGACCCTCGTGCCACTGCCCGGCCAGTGAGGCGAGAGAGGCCTTGAAGAGCGGGACCGTGGGCGGGTAACTGCTCAGGGGGTTCGCTTGTTCTCCTCCCGCCGTTCCGACGTCGAGCGTGTGTGTGACGGAGAAGACCTTTGCGCGATAGTTCCAGTTCTTGAGTGTGTCGTCGAAGTACGGGGGCGTCGTGACGAGGATGAACGAACCGAAGGCGATTTTGGCGAGGGTCCAGATCGTGAGGAGTACGAGCAGGATCGTCAGCCAAAGAGGAGGGCGCGTTGAGGGCGTAGGGGGTAGGGTGTAGGGCGTAGAACGTGGGAAGAATTTCCACTGGAAGAAACCGGCGAGGACGAGCAGAAGGGTGAAGGCAACCTGCACAGAGAGGAAACCCAGTCGTGTGAAGAGGATGAATCCCGCAATGTGCGCGAGAAAGGTTACGAACATCGTCGCGGTCACCCCAAAGAGAAACCCCAGTGTCCAGCGTTCCAGCGTCATGAGCACGGGGTGCCGCCCCTCGCAGAGCCGCACGAGCAGCCAGCCGGATAAGGTGGGGAGCAGGAGGCCGACAGAGAACCAGAAGAAGATCATGGTTTGTTCGGGGGTTTCAGAGGAGCGGGCGGGGTCACGCGAAAAATGAAGGTGCCTTTCATGAATTCGTGGATGATCTGGCCGGTCGGGGAGATCGGTTCGCCATTCTCCACGATCCTGCCATCAGTGCTGAACGTGATGTCGGGCCGCTCGTAGACGAGCCAGAATGTTGCACCCGACCCTTCCGCCGGGGTCACGGGTTGGCTGGGATACGTCTGGTAGCGCATGAAGTTCATGAAAGTGTCGGTGGTGGGGGCCAGCAGCACGTAACGCGGCTGGTCGGCCAGCAGACTGCGGCTCGCCGCGGCGAAATCGGGCAGGAAGTTGATGGTGCGGAACGTGCGCTTGCCGGCGGGTTCCCGAAGGTACGAGCGCACGTCGTACGTCCATGTCGCAAGCACTTCCGCTCCCATGCGGATGTCGAGTGCGACCCAGAAGATGAGGAAGAGCGTCAGCGTTCCGACGAGGATGCTCCTTCCGCGCCTGCCGCCCGATCTTCGCCACGCGCGGATGGAAAGTCCCGCTGCGCCGAGCACCAGGAGCGCATAGATCACGCGCATGGCGGAGTGGGCGATGGGCGGCTGGTTCCTGTACAGATTCGCAAGGGAAACCGGCGTGGAGCAGAGCAGGGGGCCCCAGAAGAAGTTGATGCTGTGGGCCTTGAGACCGTCAAAGGCCCAGAAGCACTTCATGGCTTCGACCACCCGTTCCCCGACGCTCCAGCCCTTGAGCTCAACGCCGTGGAAGGTGATGTCGGTAGAGGGCGGCAGCTGGAAGCCGATGGCGCTGGCTCTTGGATCCCAGCCTCCGATGGCGCTCATGTCCACGATGATCGACGTGGAAGACGCGCTCGGCCTCAGCGTAATGGGAATCTGCAGGTACTGGCCGGCCGGGCTCCCCTTACTCTTCCAGATGAACGAGAGCGCCGCTCCCCGCGGGCTCGTGTAGTAGACGGTCACCACCTGGACGCCGTACGACAGGGCGAGGGGGCGGGAGAGCGTACCTTTCTGCGTGGTCGAGATGTGAATGCCGTTTGAGAGCGGAGTGACCGGCGGCAGCCCCACGGTGTTCCACTGCGACTGTTCGGTTTGGCTGCCCAGACTCAGCATGGTCTGCTGCGCCGCCTCGGCAGCGATAGGCAGCGTGAGGAGGACAACGGCGAAGAGGAGGGAGCGACCACGCACGAGAAGAGTATACAGATGATTTGCGATTGAAAGATTTATGGATTTGCGATTTTCTCGTCTTTCCATCACTGACAAAAATCGCAAATTTTGAAATCATCAAATCGCCAATAGTTCATTATTTTTCCTCTTGGGCCACGGTGATCTCTTTCGCGCCTCCTCCGAGCACTGCTTTGATGCGCCGCACACCAGCCGAGGAGCTCTCTTCTTTCTGGATCTTGAATGTTCCAAGCATCCCCGTGCGGGCAACGTGAGGTCCGCCGCAGATTTCTTTGCTGAAGACTTTCTCCCCCTTGCCGACCACGTAGACTTTGACTTCGGCTCCGTAGCGCGCGTCAAAGACTCCTATCGCGCCCTCCTTCTTCGCACCTTCCACATCCGTCACGTGGTAGGTCACGGGCAAATCCGCTGCAATCGCGCCATTCACCAGTTGCTCCACTTCTGTGATCTGCTCCGGCGTCATTTTGTCCGGATGACTGAAGTCGAAGCGAAGCCGCTCCGCCGTAATGTTGCTTCCCTTCTGGAAGACGTGGTCGCCGAGGACCTTTCGGAGAGCGGCATCGAGCAGGTGGGTCGCCGTGTGCAGCTTGGTCGTTTCGCCGCTGTGATCCTGCAGGCCGCCCTTGAACTTGGCTTCCGCTCCGGCGCGCGAGAGCGACTGATGCTCCTCGAATTTCTTTTTGAATCCCTGCTCATCCACGGTGAGTCCCTTCTCGAGCGCGAGCTCCTTCGTCAGCTCCAGCGGAAATCCGTAGGTGTCGTAGAGGTGGAAGACCGTCGTGCCATCCATCTGTGTTCCTGTTTCCTGCACCGCCCGCTCGAACTGTTTCATCCCTTCTTTCAGCGTCCTGCCGAACTGCTCTTCCTCCCGTTTGAGGGCATCCAAAATATCCGTGCGTCGTTCCTTCAGTTTTTCGTATACGTGGCCGTACTGGGCAACCACCGTCTCGGCGATTGCAGGCGTGAACGTGCCGTCGTGTTCTATCTTCAGTTGCCGCGCGGAGCGGATGGCCCGGCGGATGAGGCGCCGCAGAATGTAGCCCTGATCCACGTTCGAGGGCAGAACGCCGTCGGCGATGATGAACGTCGCCGCCTTGAGGTGATCCACAATGATGCGCAGATGCCGTTCATCCTTCTGGTCTGCCATCTGCATCACGCGGTCGAAAATCGGTTTCATCCGGTCCGTCTCGTACACGTTCGCCGCCCCCTGCAGCACCCGGGCGATGCGCTCCAGTCCCATCCCCGTATCCACGTTCTGCTGCTTTAAGGGCTCGAAAGTACCGTCCGCCTTTTTGTTGTACTGCATGAAGACGTCGTTCCAGACCTCCATCCAGTCCGCGTCATGCGTCGCCGGGTTTCCCTGCGG
This sequence comes from Candidatus Peribacter sp., assembly GCA_030647195.1. GTDB lineage: Bacteria > Patescibacteriota > Gracilibacteria > Peribacterales > Peribacteraceae > Peribacter. Next base: position 37,513 of record JAUSKD010000003.1, read on the forward strand.
CTTGCCCTTGCCCACCCAGTAGAACATCTCGGTATCGGGTCCGCACGGGCCGGTCTGCCCTGCCGGTCCCCACCAGTTGTTGGCCTTGGGCAGGAAGCCGATGCGCTCACGCGGCATGCCCATTTTTTCCCAGATTCCGGCCGACTCCTCGTCCTTCGGCGCGTCCTTGTCGCCTGCGAAGCACGTCACTGCCAGCATCTCCTTTGGAATTTCCAGGATCTCCGTGAGGAAGCGGTAACTCATGGAAATCGCTCCTTCCTTGAAATAATCCCCGAGGCTCCAGTTGCCCAGCATCTCGAAGAACGTTAAATGTGACGCGTCTCCCACTTCGTCGATGTCCTGCGTGCGGATGCACTTCTGCACGTCCGTGAGGCGCTTGCCCGCCGGGTGCGCTTCGCCGAGCAGATAGGGAACGAGCGGGTGCATGCCGGCCGTGGTGAAGAGCACGGTCGGATCATTTTCGGGAATGAGCGAGGCGCCCGGGATCACGGCATGTCCCTGCCCTCTGAAGAAGTCCAGGTATGCCTTTCGAATGTCATCTGTGGTCATGGGAGGCATGGATGGAGGGGGAGAGTCGGCTTGCCCGGCGAAGCTCCGAGCAGAGCGAGGTGCGAAGACGGGTCGTCATGTTGCGCATGTGCGGCAAGGATATCAGAAGGATGGGAGATCGACGGATGTTTTTCTCAATTTCACCAATGTGCCTCTGGTGATGACAAAAGGAGTGATCTATCCCTCGTTGAAGGAAATATGAACCCGTTTCTTCCGTCAGGGGGCTAGGGCACCTTGCCACGCCCGTACCGAACGTCGGTACGTTCGGGCGGGTTCGGTTCCCTAAGCCCCCCGACACCCCCTTTACCCTCCTAACAGTACACCGCATCAACCATACAACTATTTCATTGTTAGATACCCACACGTGCTCAACGGATGTATGTGTTTCTGTACTGATTTGTTCCTGTTTTTTGTATATGTTTTTCTGTTTTGTTGCTGTTCTTCTGCTATGGCAGGAATGGCAGTTTTTTGCTATAATAAGCGCAATACACACTATGAACTTCTCTACGCCCTCTCTACGGCGCCCTTCAGCCCTTTTGTCGTGGAAGATCGTTCTGTTGCTCGGGGTGACTCTGGCGGTGGTGGCGGGAGCGTGTGTCTTCTTCTTCCTGCACAGCAGGGGCATCATCGACCATCTCGTGAAGGATCGTCTGCGCAACGAAGCGGCCATTGCCGCGCTGAATTTCACCGGAGAAGAACTAGCGTCCATTCATACGCAGGCGGACATGCAATCCCCGGAATTCGGGGCGCTCGTCTGGCGGCTCAAGGATATCCGTGCGCGCACGCCGCAGATCCGTTTCGCGTACATCATGCGCCGCACGGCGGATCCGGACATGCTGGAATTCGTGGCGGATGCCGATGCGCTCAGTTCCGTCGAAGAGCTCGATGCCAACAAGAACGGGGTGCTCGATACATCGGAAGAGCCGGGACTGCCGGGGGATTTGTATCCCATTACGGACATGACGGCGCTTCAGTCGGCGGCGTTTGTGGCGCCCACGACCGATGAAAAAGTCACACTCGATCAGTGGGGATACTCGCTCTCGGGCTACGCGCCGATTTTTGACGCGAGTGGCAAGGTGGTCGCTGTGCTCGGGCTCGATATGCTGGCGGAGGATTACGCCGCCATCCTGCAGAGCATCTTCTCGCTGCAGGCCATGCTGCTGATGCTGCTGGGCGGGATTCTGATTACGTTTTCGGTGATGGGCTTTGTTCTCCGTCACCGCATGGACGAGATGAATCATCTCGATGATGAGCGTCGCTGGCTGCTGCAGCTGATCCTGCACCAGGTGGGAACGCCGCTCACGATTTTCAAGTGGGGGGTCGAGTCCCTGCAGGACATGCTGCCGCGCCTGCCGGAATCGGCGAAGGCGGAAGTACAGGAAAACACACTCATTTTGGAAGACGGCGTCTCACGCCTCGATCACGTTGCGGAAGTGCTGCTGGCGGCTGACCGTATTCAGGAGGGGAGTATGCAGATGGCGCAGGAGCGCGTTTCGCTGCGCAGCGTCATCAATGAAACCGTTGCCGGGATCGAGCCCCGCCTTCAGAAGCGCGAACAACAGGTGCGGGTGGACATGCCGGAGGATGCCTGGCTGCACCTGGACCGGCGTCTGCTCGCGGGGGTGCTGCGGGAGCTCCTCGACAATGCGATGGTGTATTCGCCGAAGAGCGGCGTGATTTCGATTCGAGTGGTGCGGAAAAACAAGCATGTGGAAGTCAGTGTGGCTGATCAGGGCGCCGGCATCCCGCCCGAAGATCTCTCGCGTGTATTCCAGCGCTTCAGCCGCGGTTCCAATGCGGGCAAGTTCGATCCCAACGGGACGGGAGTGGGTCTGTACATTGCCAAAGGCATCATCGAGCGTTTCGGCGGCAAGATCGCACTGCACTCCGTGGAGGGGGAGGGTACGACGATCACCTTTTCCCTTCCGATTACGCAGTGACGGCGGTGCCGTTGGGGGTCGACCCGTTCTTCTTTTTTCCGTTACCGTGTCCGTTCCTGACTTTTTCGCCTTTGGTGGCCGCGTCCGTCTGAACAGATGGGGGGGTGGGGGGGAGACGGTGGAGGATGGTGGCATACGGGGCGTTCTTTTCTTTCACGGCGCAGTCGCGCGCGGCAATCGTTTCTTTGAGCAGGCGCTGGATGGACTGAAGAGTGGTCTGCATGGTTTTTTGGACCTCGGGGGATTGCAATGAGTTTGTCGCTCTCTCAAGGGAGGCGGCGTCATTCTGGATTGCCGCAATGCGCGGAGCCCACGCTGTCTCCACTGCACCGCGGATCGTGCCGGTCACGGCGAGGATGCGACTGCGCAGATCGCCCGAGAGCTTTTCGATGCATGCGACCGTCCGAGCGAATCGCTCATTCTCCACCTCATGAAGGCGCGAGAGCCGGTTGCCGCTCGCCGCGAGCTCCTCTGTGTACTGGGCGGCATCGAAGTCCCGGGGCAGGGAGCTGAAGTGATGGTGCGCGAGAAAGCTGCCGTCACTCGCATACGTGAAACGCTTTCGCACATCGCGGAGCTGGAGCGCACGCAGACCGGGGATGGCGGCGATGGGCAGAGCATCGCATTGCTGGCAGAAGCGCAGATAGTTTTCTTTCTGGGCATCTGCCGTCCGTGTTTCCCGCCTGTGCTGTTTGTCAGAGAGCCGCGAGAGCAGTTGCGCGCAGAATTTGCGGCGTTGCCACAGGCTGGGCAAAAGCGCACAGATCAGGTCAAAGAAGTGATCTTTCCCCTCGCTGCGCACCTGGGTGATAGCCTGCAGAACGCGATCCGGTCCGCAATGATCGATCAATTCCTGTGCAATCGCATGTTCAGAGAGGCCCGCCAGATGTTCGACCGTTGTGTGTCGCAGCATTGCACGGCTGTATTCGGCTGCGATGACGTCGGCCTCCTGCTGCAGTTCCGGCAGGTCGCTGCCGGAGGGATCGGAGAGCGGGTGATGTGCGGTTTTTGGCGTCTCGCTCATTGACATATTTGCGAAATATGCTACTCGAAATTTTGAGCAAGTCAATGCTCCTGGCCGCGACACCAAGGGTATGCATTTACCCCAGGCTACAGCGAATCTTGCCCGCTTCGACGATATCGCTCTGCAGGGCATCCGGATCCGAATTGGTGCTCTGCAGCCGGTGGAAGATCGTGGAAGTGATATTGCGGTGGATGATGTGGTGCGGTTTTTCGGGACTCAGAGTGATGCCCAAAATCTCCTCGATTGCGGCGATATCCTCCTTCACCTGCTCAAATGCGACAAACCGCCGCGCGAGCAGATCCAGATTCTCGCGGTTGAGGAATTTACCCGCGTGCTTCAGGTCGTCGCGCAGGGCGGGGTAGTGCCGCTCGAGCAGAGGGAGCAGGCCTTTTTCCCGTACCGCCTTGAGTCCGCGCCCGGTCGCAATCAGCTCCGGCGGGACGCCGAGCGAGTAGAAGGCGCAGGTGAAGCCGATGGCGCGGGGGAGCTTGACGGCACCGATACCGCGGCTGTAACCAAAGAGGCCGATATGGAGCAACCGTTCGCGGCGCGCGGGGATGAAGGTGGCGATCTCATTGATGACCGGCGCAAGGGCTTCAATAGTGGGCTTCCAGTGGACGACGAAGAGGTCGGCAAGCTCGCGAAGCTTCTGACGGTCGGCGAGTGAGATGCGCTGCACGGAGCGCTTAGGCGCTTCCGTTCTGATTTCGGCGAGCGCCCGCTGAACATCCGAAAGAGGATAGTCATAGCGGAAGGCGGACTGGATGGAGTAGGTGCGCGTGCCGGCGTATTGGTCCAGAAAAGTTTTGGTATACGTGGGGTTCACGCTCCCGCGGAAGGGCAGCGACCCGGTCCCGAGGATTGGGAAAACTTCAAATCCCATCCGCGCAGCCAACTCGTCCGCTGTGCTCAAGGCGGCGCGCACGGCCAGCACCGCAGGGACGAGTCCGGAGTTCATGGCAGGGTCCGAACGTGCGAGGAAGATGCGCTGGCCCCGCGTCTTGAGATCCTTCTTCTCGTTCAGGAGTTCCTGCCAGTAGGGTTCCAGGATTTTCTCGATCGTAAACAGCGAATCAATGTCCTCCACGAGGGGAGTCACATTGATGAGCTCGAACAGATTCAGCTCGTCCTCTCTGCTCTGGTGAAAGACGGAACGGTGGTAGTCGGCCGTTTCGCGAAAGGCACGCCGCGCAGAGATCGGCTGGTCCGCCGATGTCGTGAGTGGCAGGAACATCTCGGTCACGGGCGGCCGCTTGAGGCCTATTTCCTTGGCCAGATCGGCGAGCGAGAGGATGTTCATGAAGGCGCGGGCGGCGCGGTGCGTCTTGCCCTCCTGCCACGACGGAATGCGGAACGTCAGGTGCACCTCTTCACCCAGCGGCTTCATCACAAAGAAATCCTGCGCGCGCGAGAAGAGCTTCTCGCCCACGGCTTCATCCACGTACTTGCCCTCCCAGTCCCACATGTACTCGTCGATGGGCAGTTCCTTAAAGAGCAGGAGCAGTTCCTCGATCTCATCCTGCGTGGGGATGAAGGCGTCTGTGCGCCACCACGGCACCCCGGCGTTATCCGGGTGCTGCGTGGCCATGGTGACGGGCGGCCAGATCATGGAGGAATCCTACACTATATCGATTTGCGATTTATTGATTTACGATTTGCGATTTTTTACCGTTCTTCAAATCGCAAATCATGAAATCCTACCATCGCAAATACGTCTGTTTGCGGTAAGCTTCCTAGTGTGATTCCTTCGCCATTCGCTCATCTTCCTCCTGCGCCCGTCGACCCCGTCTTCGCCATTGCAGCCGAGGCGAAATCAGCGGGAGAGGGGACGATTGACGCGACCGTGGGGGTGATCAGTGATGAAACGGGAACGCCGCTCATGCTCCCGGGCGTGCGCCGGGCGATTGAGTCGTTTGCACGTTCGTTCCCGCAGGGGAATTTCGCCTACCCGCCGCTTCTCGGGTTTCCGGAATTCCGTTCGGGCGTGACGCGGCTGATCTTCGGCGATCAAACTGACGCCATCGCCTCCATCGCGACCACGGGTGGCACGGGTGCCGTGACCATCAATCTCAAGCTCTTAAAGCTCCTCGGCATCCGTGAAGTGCTCCTGCCGGTTCCCTCGTGGCCAAACCACAGGCGGCTTCTCACGTCCCTCGGGTTCATCGTCCACGAGGTGCCGCATCTGGAACGGGGAAGTACATCCCTCCACGGGATAATGGAAGCACTGTCGGCGGCCAAGCAGCCGTGCGGAGTTCTGCTGCAGGCTTGTGGCCACAATCCGACTGGGTTGGATTTCACCGATGAGCAGTGGCGGGAGCTCGCTACGTTCCTCCGGAAGAAAGAGCACGTAGTCCTGCTCGATCTGGCCTATCAGGGATTGGTCAGAGGAGTGGAGGAGGATGCGGCTTCTGTGCGACTCCTGCGCGAAGCGGGCATCCCGCTGCTCGTGGCGTGGTCCGCGTCCAAGAATCATTCCATCTATGGACTTCGGACAGGATTGGCCTGTGCCGTTGCCTCCGATGCCGCCGAGCGGGAGGAACTGGAACGCCACTTCATGATCCTCACGCGTGAAATGCATTCTGCTGCTCCCGTGACCGGGCAGCAGATTGTGGCTCTGGTGCAGCAGGAACATGCGGATCAGTGGAGGACGGATCTTGAGGATCTGCGGGCAGTGATCACGCGCAAGAGACGGACTCTGAAGGATGCCGTCCCGCCCTTCGCGGATGCACTCGCCGGCGCCGGCCTCTACGCGCTTCTGCCGTGTTCATCGGAGCAGATTCTTCTGTTCAAACAGCGAAAGATCTTTCTGCTTCCCGACGGTCGGGTGAACATCGCCGGCATCCCCGATGCGCGCATGGAAGAGTTCACAAACGCCTGCAAACAAATCATCGGGTCATAAGTCATGAAGTCCGCAAGATGTAACGTGGGCGAACAGTGTTGCCTGCGTGCGGTGTTCTTCCGAAGTTTCCGCTACCGGAAGGGCTGTGCGAGGGATATGTATTGTTGTAAGAAAATTGAACAGATCCATTGTGCCGTACGCAGCGCTCGTTGACGGCGCGTGCTGCCGTGACTACAACAGGGCATCTTTTTCCTTTTCCTCCCTCACCTATGTCGACCGTCGAAGCACTTCCCGGTTCCTCCACTGCAGAGCGTGAGTTCAGCACGCCAGAGACATGGCCAGAGGGTGTGCCGCGCAACGGGATGGAACTATCGCAGGAGCTCGACCTGATTCGCGGACCCAACTTCGAAAGGCGGATGGAATTGATGCAGAAGGACGGCCCTGAATTTGCCGAGATTCAGCAGATCGAATCCCGTCTGGCTTCGCTCACGTATTCCGCACGCCCGTTCACGGATCTGCGGGTGGCGAAGGGTATTGCGGAGGATCTGCAGCGGCTGCGCGATCTCTACGGAATGGGCAACAGAGTCGGACGCACGCTCCGGGGGTTTAAGCGCAAGGTGGGCGGATGGATAGCGAGGACTCCTGCAATGCAACGGGATGCATTGTGATCTGTTTCCCCTTGCGGGATACAGTGAGGCTAGAACTTCACCGGGATGCGCACGTTCTGCGCCTTCGCAGGATCGCCCGACGGATTATCCTTCGCAAGCACGAGTGTGCCCGTCGTACCGGGAGCCACACTGAATGTCAGCGTGACGCTGAAGGGGACAAAGTCTTCTGTCATCCAATCCCCCTGTGCCTGTGCCGGTGCGGCCGTGATTTCGTTTCCGTTGGAATCCAGCAACCGCACGGGGAAACTCGCTTCGAAGTACCACGTTCCCCGGGCCTCACCCTTCACCGTGAGCGGGCTTGCGACGGTCGCGTTTGGGGCCGGTTCCGTGACGGAGATATCGCCCGCTGTTGAACTGGCCGCGGAACTCTGAGAAGGAGATCCACCGTCGCCGGGTGTTCCGGCAGCAGGCAGGCAGGCAGAGAACGCGAGTGTCGCAAGCAGGACTGCCGCGAAGGGGAGGGGAGAGAGTCTCATGGAGGAGAGAATAGGGGAGGCAGCGTCTCCGGGGTAGACATTCGGAGTAGTATTGCAGGTTCTTCTGCAAATATCGGCAATCTGCTATAATGAGAGATATGGATACCGAACCCAACCGCAGCCCCGTCCACATCCCCGAGAGGGGGATTCCCAGGAATGAGACAACGAAGGCGGCATGGGCAGAGCTCGATATCGCGACGGCAGCGGTCGAAAAGCGCCCCGGTGATCCCGCCGTTCAGCAGCTCTTCCAGCAGGCCCGTCAAAACTTTGAAGCTTCCTTTGGCCAAATAGATATAGGAGCGTAGAAAAGGTCCCTCTTTCAACACACACACACACCATGCCAGGAGAAAATCCCCACCTTCCCGAAGAGAAAGAACCCGCACCCGGCGGAGCGCCCGGCAGCGGTGAGGCGGGTCCCGTGCAGGCGCAGCAGGATCGCACGCTGGCGTCTTCTCTGCTCGCCACATTCGTCCCGCGGGCAGGCGAGCCCCCGGAGCAGGAGCGCGACCGGTTCATCGATGAAGTGCTGATTCCCGCCCTCGAGCGCGGACCGCTTCCCGAGGCGCGCGACCTCATTACAGAGATGACGGAGGTGCTCGAGCGGGGTCTGCCCACGCTCGCACAGGCCAGACAATGGATTGCGCACACAGAGACGCTTGTGGCGCGCACCGGGCAGATGCTCCTGGATATCCAACGGGCGACGGGGGGACTGTTGGGCCCGGTCGGGGCCTTCGCAATGGCGGAGATCGCCCACAGAGGCCCCAAGTACCTGCACATGGTGATCCGATCGGGTTGCTTCGTCATCGCCGAAGCTCTGGCGAGGGGAGAAACGGAGAAAGCACAGACCGGTCGGAAGTTCATTCTCGAGCACATCGGTGGCATGCAACCTCTTCCTGCCGATGAGCGGTTTATGATCCTGCTCCAGAAGTACTCTCTCACGCGGGAGGATTTTCAGAAGTATTTCAGGGATGCAGGGGAAGGCATGCAGGCATTTGGCAGCTTCGGCGCGATTCATGGACAGGTGGAACGGCGTTTCTTTCGTACCATCCGTGATGTGCTCGGTATCAAACAGCATGAGTACACGATCGATTGCAACACCAACATTCCTCTCGATCAGGAAACGGAAGAAATTGTGCCGCGCTTCGGATTGATCGTGGAAGTGCTCGCAGAGCTCATCACGAACGCCCTCAAAGTCATGGAGCAGACGGGGAGCGGGGGAAAACTGGTCGTTTCCGTCATCCTGCGGAAAAACGGCAGCCTGCTCCTCAAGGTCCGCGACGACGGCCCGGGCATCGGCGACAAAGATCCGGAGGCGCTCTTCGCCGCCGGCGAAACCACGACGCAGCGGTTCGGCGGGACGGGCATGGGCCTCACGTTCCTGCGCCAGAACATCGAGCGGCACTTTCAGGGATACCTGACGGCGCAGAAGAATACTGAGATCGACGGAGGATCGGGAATGACCTTTTCCTGCATCCTGCCCCCGGCCGGCGGATGGCCCCGCTCAAGCGAAGACGCGTGATCAGGTTCCGAAGCGTGCCTGGTACTTGGGATTCCTGAGCATCCGTGCGCCCATCCGGAAGATCCACTTCTGGAAGCGTGGATGCTTTCGGGCACGGGCCAGCATGCCCTCCCGCAGACGCTTGAGGGCGAGGATGCGCTCCAATTCCGGCATGGAGTACGACGGATCGAGAATGCGCTTTGCCACTTCCTGCCCGGACGTGAGCGCGAACGCGATGCCCTCGCCGGTCAGCGCCTCGGTCATGCCGGCGGCCTCGCCCGCGAGGTAGATGTTCCCAAATTCCACGCCCTTGTACAGGACGCCGAGCGGCGCGCCCTTGAGCTGGTCGAGCGTGAACGGAAACCCCATGTCCGCCATGAACGCCCTGAACTCCTTCAGCACTTTCTCAAACGCAATCTCGTCCGGGTCGTAGTACGCGCCCACGTTCGTCGTGTTCTCCTGTTTCGGAAAGAACCAGAAGTAGGCCGTGGCAAGCCCCGGCGGATTGAAGTACCACAGGACTTTGTCCGTTTTCACGGGGATGTCGAACGTGAAGCCCAGCGTGATCTTCTTCGGCAGCTTCAGAAAGCGGCGAACCATCGAGTCGGTTCCATCTGCGCCCACGAGCGTTTTGAAGAAGAAGGTTCCCTTGTCTGTCACAACGCTGTCTGACCGGATCTCGGTGACCATCGTGTCCGTGAGGATCGTGATGTTGGGCGCGCCTTCAATTTCCTTGAGCATAAACTGCCCCAGGTCGAGCCGCGTGATGGAGCGCAGTCTGTGTTTCAGGTGAACGATGGTGTCGTGCCTGCCGATGCGGATGATGTGCGTTTCGGCGGGGCGGCAGATCGATTCAGGAATGCCGAACGGTTCATCCTGAAACGTCAGTCCTCCACCGCAGGGCTTGGGCCCGATGATTTTCTTGCGATCGATGATCAGCACGGACTTGCCCGTGTTCTTCAATGTCCGGGCGCACTGCAGCCCCGCGGGGCCCATGCCGATGATCACGACATCGAAGTGGTTTTCCATCTGTTGGGCACTGGTATACCACAAAGCGCACGGGCGGAATAATTCCGTGATCCTCCGAAAAGGGCGTGGAATGAGCGTATAATGCTGCCCTCGATCGTTCACAGCATGGGTACTTAAACCCATTAGTCACGTGGGGATGATTTGGTTTCGACAGCGTGATACTGGTGGAGTTTCGCTTCTGTTCGGGAGGGCAACGGTTCCCGCACCCACTGTTGCAAACAATATCTGCCACTGCAGATGTACCGGCGGTCTTTAAGAAGGCGTTCGCGAACTTCACGTTTGCGCCCGCATTCGCACTGGCTGCCTAAGTCCGTTTCATGCGGACACGTCTCACTCTCGATTCTCGCTACAGGGATGAGGCGTAATCAGCGAGGCAGCGTCGCCGTCTGATGTCGCGGTGACGCGGTCAACCAGGCATCATCCCTCGCACCTTTCTCTGCTCTTCTCTTAGGGCTGCGAGTACGAGAAGTCCATGACAGCACAAGCAGCTTCGCTACACGTTGGACCCGGGTTCGATTCCCGGCATCTCCACCATCAACTTCCATAAGAACGACTTTTTGGCTTGCAGAAGACAAGGAAGTTCGACTGCTCCCGGAAGGTCTTCTCGGGGCAAAAATTGGATTTTGTTTATCTGAAGAGCAAAAGTCGGTTCAAATACCGCTAGCTCGAACTAAGGAGAGCTTCAGATTTGTGCAAGGAATTGACGCAAAAGACGTATAATTAAGTTCAAATGATTACAATTACACCTCTCAAAGACAGGAGAATGAATTGGATGAGATCAATTGATCGCTTAGAAGGCGCTCAAGAGACATACCATGAAAATTGTGAATTGAAGTCTGATTGCTGGATTCCAGGAATTGGAGAATATGCCAATGGTTTCCTGCTCTGTGGAGGAATTGCAGAGATGAATAAGGATGGTGGCCAGCATTCGTACATTTTGAAGTTGGAATATGCGACTGGGATGGAAGAAACAATAGAAGCTGGAAGACGCGGGATTGACCTCTGGCCTTCCAGGGAAATCATTTCTTTGATGTCCCTGCATTTGCATGCAAGGTTTTTCTTATCTTCAACTACAACAGACACCCTTACAAGCTCGGGAATTCCGTCACGGACACATCATAAATTTATACAGGGATCATATAAGTTTGACGACGATTCTTTTGTTCCTGATTTGTTTAAGGACAAAGGCAATCTAACAACGCTTGCTAGTTTTTTAGATGAAATTAGGAATATTCCAGACAGATATCACCGAGATTTAATTTATGCGATCTATAACTACGCTGATGCTATTCGCTGGATAGGTTTCGATGAAAAAATCACGTACTTAAAATTGATAATTGCGGTAGAAATTTTGGCAGGTGATGACGAAGAAATTCATGATGAACTGAATCTTGAACTCCAAAATAACAAATCTAGAATTCCTGAAGAACTTGCAAAAGAGGTATCGGAATTTCAAAAACAGAGGCGAATCAAAAAGAGCTTCATACAATTCATTATGGATCACAAAACAGATTTTCTAGGTTCTCGTAAAAAGACGGATATGTATGTAACAGATGAAAACATTGATAAATATTTAGCGGCTATCTACAACAGCAGATCAAATTACATCCACGAAGGTAGACCAATGACAATTAGCTCTCTGAGTCATTATGATTGGGATGTTAGCCCGGGGAAGACAATTCGAGGCACTTTGGAGACAGGTGAAAACGAGCAAATTCCCACTGCAGTATTTTTTGAATCATTAGTTCGGCACTGCTTGTTACAATATATCGAAAAGCTGAGGATCCCTAAACCTACAAAGATTTAAGTTCAGATAGCACGTCTTCAGTGTTCTTATTGTGGACAAGAAAGAAATGTAGCTTTCCCTTGCCCAATTTTGCCCACATTTCACCAATCTTTACTTTGTAAGCTGTATCTTCATTACTTATGCGATCTTCACCTTTCCACTCCAAAGCCACCACAGCCCCTTTCTTGGTTACAGCGATGAAGTCAGGATAGAACTTGTTTTTCTGCCATCCCTGAATGTAAAAAGGGTCTTTTTTCTCCCTGCTTCTGATCCAAAAATCAATGTTTGGGAGCGTATCTAAATCCAAGCGTTCGACAAAGGAGAGCTCTTCTTTGTTAAGCTTATCAATTTTCTTATAGTAATTTTTATTGAAGTCTTGTGGTACTTCTTCAGCGATTGAAATTGTTTTTGGAAAGGAATCAAAAGTCTTCGTTGTGATAGCTCCCTTTTTAGCAAGCTCATCAAAGCGTTTCCTGGCGTACTCTTGAAGAACTCCATTTATCACTTTATCTAGCTTGTCCATGAGCAAATAGCGATTGACCGAAAGTTCAGAAAGAGAGTGTTTCTTGAGCTGTAAATCGACGGCCTTATCTATAAATTTTACCTTGTCGCTCTTTTCAAGAATCGTGAAGCGCATTTTTTTATCAAGCCATTGTACTAACTCCCCCTTTGTGAAATTTTTGTCCTTATAAGTAAGTTTTAACATCTGCTGTGCGCCTTTTATCCATTTGTCTTCTTTAATATCAATAACTGCACGACCATCGTTGTCATAATGAATTTCAAAATTAAAATTAGCATCTTCCTTAGCAAGCTCAAAATCTTCGCCGATCAAATCCTCAAAAGACAGTTTGTCACCATTGAGGCTGACCATCGGTGCTGCAAAATCTTTCTTTACAGCCCTCTCAATCTCTAATTCGTATTTCTGCTCCTTTTGAGAGGAGTTTAAAAGATCGAATCTACTATAACCATTCGTTTCAAGTCCTGAGATAATCTGCGTGGCAGCTTCGTTAAAGTTCCTCGCAGAAGCGAAAATATAACATCGGTTCAGATCCTCGTTACTCTTTCTCTTGGCATAAGGCATACGGATAATGCGACCAATAATCTGCTCAACTGCAATCTTTGCGCCCACATTAGCAACGGAAATTAGAACATAGGCAAACGAGCAGTCCCAGCCCTCCGCAAGTGCGCTTACGGTAATTATGTAACGAACTTTGCATTTTTTACTAAAAAGATCGATTCCCTCTAGATCATTTCTTTCAGAAGTTTTGATAGCGATCTCATCTTCGGAAATTTTTGCGTTCAGCAAATATTCCTTAATCTGCTCAACCGTGACGCTTGGACTAGTTTTGCTTTTTGGCTGCGCTTGTATCAGCGCTATAGGACGGATGTATTCACCTTTAAGTTTTTTAGCTTCCTTTTCAAGTTCATTTCGCTTTTCAACACCTCTCGCAACAGAATTATTCCATTGTGTTGCACTCTCAAGAACAATAGGAATTTTCACCATTTGCTCTTCTTTGAGTTCCGATGCAGAAATATCAACAAGGATATTGCTACCACCTCTCGGCGTAGCAGTGTATTCAATGACAAATGATGGATTAAGCTCTTTTAGAAAATCTATTGAAAGTTGGGTCTTTGTCTTATGACCTTCGTCAATAACTACCAATGGATTACTCATTCTAACTACATTTGCCAGTGAATTGATGACTGTTTTTTGTTCATCCAATTCTAGCCCGTCGCTTTCCGTAATATTTTCGAAGTGGCTTAGTAAGGCACCATTTTCCTGATAAACTTTATATTTATTCTGCAAAGTCTTTTCTTTGCGGAAGGCATCCAGACTCGACACGATAACGCAGAGGTTATCTGTAATGTCCTCCTTACGGATGCGAAGAGCTTCTTCATTTGAAAAAACACGAACATTATTTTGGAAGGCTTCATCTAAAATCTGTCGATGCCAGTCGTTCCTATCTTTAAATTTTCTAAGGGTTTGTGTTTTGATCGCTTCAGACGGGACAAACCACATAATAATGCCGCGTTCCATTTTGTGCTTCAAAAGCTTTCCCATGATTTCATTCACTGCATTACAGCCAACGAGAGTCTTGCCGCCTCCGGTAGGAATCTTGATGCACACAAAGGGTACATCTCCGAAAAATTCGGCATTGTATGGTTGATTGGTTATCCCCATAAAAGCATATTTTGTTCCTACGCGTTCCAGTTCCCTCAAGTAGTCCTTGAGGATATCGAGAGCCTTCTGCTGGTAGTTTTTTAAAATCATAAAAATGGGTTAATAGACTTTTACTTCGTATGGAATCTGCTTAAAAAGCACATTGTATTCGTCCAGTATTTTCTCATCAATCGTACAATTATCTGCATATACAATCTTTTTAGCTTCAGTCTTTCTCAACTTTTTGAGGAAGCCTTTGTCTAAAATATTTTTACCCTTCTCTTTATAGATTAAATAATACTCAGTCTCATTGAGTTCACCGATGAAGTTTGTATCCACCTTAGTACGATCAATATTCGTCTGAGTTTCGGTGAAATAGATATAAGTGGCAAACTGATTAAAGTCACAAGATTCTTCTATTTGCCCATTTTCATTAAAAAGAGGTTTATCTAACTCGCAGTATTCAAAGCCATCTTTAAAATTGAATTTATCGATGGCCGTTTTTATTCTTTTAGCAGTGATATCTTTTGCAATCGCATCTTCCATTTCAATAAGAATAAACTTCCGCTTTCCACCATCCTCTTTATTTAACTGAAGTACTGCATGCCCTGTCGTACCAGAACCAGCAAAGGAATCTAAGATTAGATCATCAGGGCCTGTGGAAATTTGCAATATGCGATTAATTAGTCTGATTGGCTTGGGTGTATCAAATAAATTTGCCCCAAGAATAGAGTCGATTTCTTTCTTGGCTTCATCGGTATGTCCAGCATCTTCATGCGGCCACCAGTTATGAGGAGTCATCCCTTGTCGCACCTCCGATAAAAATAATTTTAAGGCAGGCACGGTATTATTACCTTTCACTCCCCACCACAAACGATTTTCTTGTATGTGTTTTTTATGAGCGTCTAACTCATATTTCCATGCTTTCTTTGTATTACGAATAACCTGTTTTGTATTTGGATTAACAATTTCATAGCATAAATTTGGTCTTTTATCTGGGGATACTTGATTTAGATAATCAACAGCTTTCCATGGTCCACGAGGATCATTGTCTGGATTTGAGTAACGCTCGATTGATTCTGCAGTTCTTGGAAGAAGGCTATTTTGAAAATTTTCACTCTTAGAATAAACAAGGATATAATCAATTATTGTCGCAATTCCTTTAAAATTATTACTCACACTATATTTTCTTTGCCATGTAATACATGCGCGAAAATTTTGTATGCCGAATATTTCATCCATTATATGTTTCAATGAAAAGAGCTCGGCATCATCAATGCTTATAAAAATTGCACCATCGTCTCTTAGTAACTGTTTTAACAAGGAAAGCCTTGGATACATCATGCAAAGCCATTTATCGTGTCGACACAAATCTTCTGATTCTCTCCCAACAACCTTGCCAAGCCATTTCTTTATTTTTGGAGAATTAACTTTGTCGTTATAAACCCAGCTTTCATTGCCAGTATTGTAGGGAGGATCAATGTAGACACATTTCACTTTACCGCCGTAATAGGGCATCAGAGCTTTTAGTGCCTCAAGATTATCCCCATGAATAATTAAGTTCTGTGAATCTTTGCCAACTGAGGCTGACTTGACCTTTTTAAGCAAACGAAAGGGAACCTCTTTGTCATGGTTCATTACTGCTTCTTTGCCAATCCAGTTAAGAGTGGGCATTTGAAATGAATTTTAGCTGTTTCTTGTCACTAATATAAGCCTAGATTTAACAACTATAATTTTTTCTCCGTGATTAGCGGTGCCCAATCGATACGTGGTACCGAGACTTGAGCATGTCCAATCGTGGATAACAGCCGCAGCCTTGAATTAAGCCTGTGGTAGTCGATCCAGTTTGTAGCTAAATCCATACTTTCAAAATAGGCAGTAGTTCCATCTCGAGAGCCCACAGCAACCTGCAGTGGATTGATACTTCCATTGGCTGTGAAGTCGTATAGCAATTTGTCGAAAGTGAGTGGCGGCTCGTGATCAACCGCACAGTTTTCTCGGACAATTAAATCGCCTGAGAATGGACAGGTGATCTTCAATGCTAGATGCGCATCCCGAAAGGCGCGAACGTCTTCGGTAACAGCGGTGCGTGCCGCATTTTTATAGTCCACAAGTCTTTGCGGCTGCAGCACTTTTGTTCGTTCTCCTCGGAGAAGCTTAATTGCATGATTGAAACTGATATCAATGATCGTGTTGTCAGAGAGCAAGAGCATGAAGCAGCGAGTCGCGTATTGTCCTGTTCTCTGAACTGTGATTTTCTTTATCCCTTTTAAAGCCTTATCCCCCCACTCGTCATGGTGCTGGAAGAGTTCAATAAGAAAAGGGAGATCTTCATCGGGAATAGGCTGCCCATCGGCAATCTTTGCTATGATTTCTCTGCAACGCACTTTGATGCCGTCTTTATTGGAGAATTCTTCGCCAGCGATGGCATAGAAGACTTTTTCTGGCATGGTTGAGGATTATATAAGCTGTTCACGATTCTTTCTAGGGTACAGTTCTCTCTTGTCGATTAAGTTTTACCTACGTAAGATTGCAATTCCTTATGAACCAAGATCAAACAATCCTTTGTCCAAGCTGTGGTAAACCAGTGCCTCTGACTGAGGCGTTGACGTCCAAGATCAGAAAAGAGCTAGAAGGCGAGATGGCTGTTCAGGAGAAGCAGAAGGAAGCTGATCTATTAGCTAGAGAGAAGGAAATTAAACGTCAGGAAGAGGAGGTAGAGAAGCAGAAGAAGAACACCAATGACGTGGTGCAAGAGAAGCTGGCTTCAGAGAGAGTGAAGCTTAAGCAGGAAGCAGAGAGAGAAGCTGAGAAGAAAGTGCAGTTGGAACTTAAAGATGCACAGAGTCAGAACGAAGAAATGGCAAAGAAGCTAGAGGAGACACAGAAGAACGAGCTTGAACTTCGCAGAAAGACGCGCGAGCTTGAGGAGAAAGAGAAAAACGCGGACCTAGAACTTGAGCGACGATTAGCTGAGGAAAGAAATCAGGTATTCACTAAAGCAAAACAGGCATCAGACGAAGAGCATCGCCTTAAAGAACTAGAGAGTGAGAAGCAAATGGACGGCCTGAAGAAAACAATTGATGAACTCCAACGAAAAAGCGAACAAGGCTCCATGCAGATTCAAGGCGAAGTCCAAGAGGAGGATCTGAAGGCCAGCCTACAACGCGCATTCCCGACAGACACTTTCACGGACGTGCCGACTGGAGTGCGTGGAGCTGATCTAATTCAGACAGTCGTAGCGCGTAACGGAACCATTGCGGGAACTATTTTGTGGGAAAGTAAGAACACCAAGCATTGGGGCGGTGACTGGCTACAGAAGCTCAAAGATGATCAGGTAGCGGCGAAAACCGATCTATGTGGCCTCATCTCGCAGTGTTTGCCGGAAGGACTTGTGAACTTCGGCTCTATGGAGAACGTCTGGGTCTCAGATTATAAGTGCGCTAGAGATGTTGCTGCAGTACTCCGGCATCACCTCATTGAACTTACCAAGTTGAAAGGAGTGCAAGTAGGGAGGGACGAAAAGATGGAAGTTATCTATAGCTATCTTACGAGTCCTCAATTCAACAACCGAATGCAGTCTATAGTCGGAGCATTCCAAAGTATGAAAACCCAGCTGGATAAAGAGAAGATCGCAATCCAGCGAATTTGGGCTAAGAGAGAGAAGGAAATGGATCGTATGATTGGAAATACTGTAGGAATGTATGGTGACTTGCAAGGCTTGATGGGTGCAGCACTGCCAACAATTGCAAGTCTTGAATTGTCGGACGGGGAAGAGGCCTCTGAAGAAGAAGTCTCGGATCATTAATCATGAGAAATAAGTGATATTCTCCTAGATCTCTACTTGCTATTTTTTCGTTCAGGAGCAACTTCGCTTGAATATCTTTGCAAGGTAATTCTATGGTCTTTCTACTATGGCTGACTTCAGAGACCAACTCCCCAAGAAATACAAAGACGTCGACTTCACCAATGCGATTGCACTTCTTGTCTTAATGCAACAGATTCAAGAACAACAACCTCTCTCAGATCCAGATGTCGTCGTTATCGACAGAGATGGGGAATGGTTGTACTAAGTTCGGAATTACTCCCGGAAGCTCTTTGACGAAATAGGGATCACATGACTAATGCAAATGGCAATGGAGTAGAGTTACGAAGAGCCGAAATGATCATATCCAATGTTTGCTTCAGTCCAAGAAGTGTTTTACTTGCGGTAACTGCATCGGTTTTGAGAGTATTGTTTAGTTCGGAATTGGTACCGAATGCTCCACCATCTTTATTATTATTCCTTCATCATTCTTCATCTCCCTCTGCTATACTCCTCGTTCATGGTGCCCATCATCCGCGCATCAGAGGTGACCAAGAAATTTCGCGACTTCACGGCCGTGGACCATATTTCGTTTGAAGTGGAACACGGGCAAATCTTCGCCTTTCTCGGCCCCAACGGCGCCGGCAAAACGACGACGATCAAAATGCTCACGACCCTGCTGCGTCCTACGAGCGGAAAAATCGAAATCAACGGGCACGATCCGGTCACCGATCAGAATGCCGCGCGCCAGTCGTTTGGCATCGTCTTTCAGGATCCCAGTGTGGATGACGAGCTGACGGCGTGGGAGAACATGGAGATCCACGGGGTGCTGTACGGCCTTGAGAAGAAGCTCCGGCGGCAGCGCATCGAGCAACTCCTCGAGATTGTCGAGCTCTCGGACCGCAAAAACAGTCTGCTGCGCGAATTTTCGGGCGGCATGAAGCGGCGGCTCGAGATCGCGCGCGGTCTTCTGCACCACCCCAAGATTCTCTTTCTCGACGAGCCGACCATCGGGCTCGATCCGCAGACCCGCAACCACATGTGGGAGTACGTGCTTGCACTCAATAAGAGCGAAGGCATCACGGTGTTCCTGACGACGCACTACATGGAGGAGGCCGACCGCGTGGCCGACACAATCGCGGTCATCGATCATGGCAAGATCATCGCCCACGGTTCATCCGCAGATCTTCAGCAGCGCACGCAGACCGCCAGTCTCGAAGGGGCGTTCCTCTCCCTCACGGGGCACGCCCTCCGCGACGAGCAGCTGGGCAGTGCCGATCAGTTCCGCATGCATATGCGCAACATGCGCCGTTAATTCCCGCCATCATGCTCTCCACTCTCTACATCCTCTGGCTCCGCCAACTCAAGCGCTTCGTGCGCTCCCGCGCGCGCGTGATCGGTTCGCTTGGCCAGCCGATCCTCTTCCTCTTTGCGCTCGGGTTCGGGCTCGGCCCCATGTTCCAGAAGTCCGGCGGCGGCAATTACATCCAGTTCCTGGCCCCGGGCGTGATCTGCATGGCGATCCTGTTCACCGCCGTATTCACGGGTATCGAGATCATCTGGGACCGTCAGTTCGGGTTCCTGAAAGAGACGCTCGTCGCCCCCGTCTCGCGCATGAGCATCATGCTGGGCAGGACGCTCGGCGGCGCCACGGTGGCCACGATTCAGGGGCTGATCGTCTTCCTGATCGCCCTCATCGCCGGGTTCCGCCCCGAATCCGTGTATTCCGTCGCGCTCGCGCTCCCCATCATGTTCCTGATCGCTTTACTCTTCACGGCGTTCGGCACCGGAATCGCCTCGGTCATGGATGACTTCCACGGCTTTCAGCTGGTCATGAACTTCCTCGTCATGCCGCTCTTCTTCCTTTCGGGCGCGCTCTTTCCGCTGGAGGGCCTGCCGCCGATCGTCGCGGTCATCACCCGCATCGATCCGCTGACGTACGGGGTGGATGCCATGCGCGGCGTGTTTATCGGCGCATCGCATTTGGGGATGCTGACAGACCTCTCCGTGCTGTCGCTCTGGACTCTGCTCTGCCTCTTTGTCGGCAGTTATCTCTTTTCGAGGATTCAGGTGTGAGCGTGTATTCCGTATGTTCCTTTCCGGGGTTCTATCATTGACGAAATGAATATCAAGTTTAGAATTTCACTCCTACTCCTTCCAATCCACTGTCATGAGTATCGAACAACAAGTGCACGAAGAATCTGACGGGGCAGGACATCCGCCCGTTCGTCCGGAGGATGATGCTGCGGTGAGGAATATCATGCAGGGTCTTTTCCCTGTGCAGGGATTGATGCCCGGGGCAGCTCGCCCTTCCCGGCGGGCATGCATCAAGGGCAGTCCCGAGACCGATCAGCGCACGGTAGAGCAGCGCCTTGCGGATGTACGCAGGTTGCAGGATGAGATCGACGCGCAGGGTTGATCATCCAATATAGGTCACAAGAAAAAATGCCACCCCTCTCTCGCGATCGGGGTGGCGTTTCAAATACTGGAAAGGGGATTTACTGTGCCTTCTTCATCGCCCGCGTCGTCCACAGCATTTTCGACAGTTCGCCGCGGGTGATGGGGCCGTTCAGGTCGGCATCGGCCGAAAGCGCACCTCCGTCGATGAGAGCTTTGACATAGTGAGCGGACCACTGCTCGGAGGGATCGGTGGTATCCGTCGCAAGCTGGAAGGCTTTGGCCAGTGCCTTTGCTGCTTCGGCACGCGTCACGAGGGCATTCGGGCGGAAGTTGCCGTCCGTGAAGCCGCGCATGACTCCCGCACGCATGGCAGTGCAGAGGTCGATGCCGTACGAGGCGTCTTTCTCCACATCACGGGCGAGGAGCGAGTAATCGGATTCCGAGAGCTTGGGGAAGCAGCGCTCCGAAGGCTTGAAGAGCCGGCGCACGATTGCGGCCACGAAGGTGGAGCGCTTGATCAGAGCGTCGGAGTTCCAGGTGTAGGCGACCGGTTCCACGGCGGGCAGCGGAGGAGGCTTGGCCGCGACGAGGGGTTCTTCCGTGATCACCTGCATGGGCGGGCCGGGAGGCAGCGTCACGTCTTCGGGAAAGTACGCAGACGCCATCTGGGGGAGAAGCAGGGAACAGATGAGGAGAGCGGAGAGGGAGCGGGTAGACATGGGGTATGGGGAAAAGGGGGCGATTGTGAACGATCCTTGTCATCTCTGCAACAGGCATTGAACACAGGAATTGCCCTGTGCTCCTGATGCAGACATCCCTTTTGTTGGCGGATTGAAAAGTGAATGTCTCTGTTGCAATGAAACCAACGCGCGAAAGCGGGCTTCGCCCGCTTGGAGCGCAACCGCTTGGGGAAGGGTGGGTCCACGGGAGGGACACCGCAGGTGGCCATCCCGAGCTTTGCGCGGAGTGCTCAATTCTCGGGGATTTGCAGCTTGCTCAGCATGCGCATGAAGGCCGTTTGCGGGTTATGCAGTTGGCTGCCGCAGTGCAGAGTGAAGCGCACGAAGCGCTTGGGCGTGATGATGAAGGCGCTGCGGCCCGTACAGGCGTCGGTGGTTTCGTCGTAGAGAATCGTCCAGGTGTGATCCACAATTTCATCCGAGAGGATGTGCACAGCGGGATCGGCGCGCAGCGCATCCAGCGCATCCGCCGCTCCCTTATGATCAAAGCCCGTCAGCGAGAAATCCGTTTCGATACAGAGGCTTCCACCCAGGCACTTTCTCTGCGGGCCGGCGAAGAGCTGCCAGAGCGTCGGCAGTTTGGGGGAGAGCGAACCGTCATAGGTGCTGCGGGTCACCAGGTGCGGTACGGGCCAGGAGTTGGGGTAGGAGAGCGCGTAGCCGAGCGTTTCATTGTGCGCTTCCGCCCACGTGACAGGATTCGCCACCTCCACTTCGTCGAGCGCGATGCGCTGTGCGGGGGGCAGTTCGGAGGGGAGCTTCAACAGCCGCGCCAGCATCTCGGCCACTTCGCCGCGCGTGAGGATGTGCGCATAGCCCTGCGCCGAAGGCGGAATGGCTCCTTCGCTGTCCATGTAGTGCAGGTAGGGCTTGTACCATTCCGTCCCGAGGAGGTCCAAGTCCGGGATCTCGATCGGGGCCAGCTTGAAAGCGATCGAGAGGATCTTCGCCCCCTCGGCGAGGGTGATGGGGCGGTCGGGGCGGAAACTTCCGTCCCCGTAGCCGGAGACGAACCGGTACGACCAGGCAACGCATACGGACGGCGCGTACCACGCATCCGTCGTCACGTCCGAGAATTGCATGCCGAGGCCGTACTTCTGCAGCGAAGAGGCATCGTCGAGGCAGCCGTCGATGAGGACCTGCGGAGAGAGAGCATGGACGATCATCTTTACGAATTCCGCGCGGGTCACGGCAGACTCCGGCCAGAAGGCGTGGTAATCGCCGGGGACGATGAATCCCTGCACGATACCGCGCTGCCGCAGGAGCTCGATGGCTTCAGCATAGGGATGTGTATCGGGCACGTCCGAGAAAGCCGAAGCCGCTGCTGCGGTGGGCAGGCATCCGAGGGCGATGATGACGAGAGAAGCGATCCAGCGGAGCGTCCACATGGGGGTGCAGGGGAGTGCTGGTATACCAGCATAGCAGATGACGGGCACAAGAGTCGTGAATCTCGCGATGCGCTATGATGCCTGCACTTTCCACTTTCACTCATGGATCACCAGGAACTCCAGAAACGTGTCGAGGCCTTTCTCAAGGATCTCCATATCCCGAGCTTCATCGTCTTCGGTTTTCAGAAGAACGACAAGGAGTTCGGCTTCATCGCTTCATACCAGCAAATGCCGACCAACGTGGCGATCAAGGGGCTCACCTGGGCGCTGCATGATTTTGTGAATAAGCTGCCGTAGAGATCTCTCGCAAGTGTTGTCATCCTGAGCTCTGTCGAAGGATGACTTCGTGTGTCTATGGTTCGACCCAGCCTTCGCTTGCGAGCTACGGCGGGCAGGCAGGGCTCACCATGACACGCCTCATTATCGGATGATTTCCTTCATCACCCAGTTCGCAAAGCCGATCGCGGCGGCGACCACGATCCAGCCCCAGACTCCGCCGAAGATATCGAGCCCCACGATGGCGGGGTCCATCCTGAGGACGAGAAGGTGCACCAGCCACACGAAGAGGCCGTTCACGACGATCACGGCGAGAATGGTGGCGAAGAGCTTCAGGGGCAGTGTCAGGATGGCGAGGATCGGACGGACGAGGAGATTCAGGAGGGTCAGAAGCGCGCCGACGATGACAATCGCCCGCCACCCGCCGGTGAGCGCGAAGTACTGATCGAGGTACGTGGCCATCGCCCAGACGAGGGCGACATTCAGGATTGCCTTGATGGTGATTTTGAGCGGGAGGGAACCCGAAGAGTCGGCCATAGCGGGGGCAGTCTACCTCTTCTTGAGTCTCACCGTCACGTGCGATCCGGAAATCTCGACAGGAACCGCTGGACCGTCATTCTCCTGCAGGACGGCATGCGTCTCCTGCGCAATCACGTTGCCGTATTCCTGCATGACGTCTTGCAGGCCCTCGATCGCGAGGATGATTTCATCCAGAAAGTGCAGCCCGGCTTCCTTGCGGATTTTTTGCACCGCACGGACGAGGTCGCGGGCCAGCCCCTCCCGTTTCAGCGCTTCAGAGACGGTCGTATCCATGCTCACCACCACGCCTTTCTCCACGGCGATATCTTCACCTTCTCTGCTGCGATAGGTGATGCTGACTTCATCGGGGGCGAGCACCTCATCCAAAATGAGCACGGTCCCGTCCTCCCGCACAGTGAAGTCTCCGGTTTTTCCGGCCCTGATGATCTCCTGCACGCGCGCACCGAGCCGCGGTCCCACCTTGCGGGCGTCCACCTGCGCGATGCGCTCCGCGAGCTCGCCGGGGTCAGGGGCAAATTCCAGGTCTTTCACGTTCAGTTCATTTTTGAGCAGGTTGCGGTCTTCTTCGGTGAGTGTGATGCGGGCGAGGGCGGGTGGCAGGGCGACCACGGCGCGCGCGAGTGGTTGGCGCACTTTGAGTTTCTTTCCTGCGCGGATGCCGTGGCCGAGCGAGACGATCAGTTTGAGCAGACGATGGCGGGCGATGAGTGCCTCCTCTTCATGTGTCAGCTCCTTGCAATCCGGCCAATCGGTCAGATGCACCGAGCCGTGATCCCCGGGCACGAGGTTGATGTAGATCGCGTCGGTGATGAATGGGCAGAACGGGGCAAGCGTCTGGCAGACGGTGAGCAGAACATCGTAGAGCGTTGCGAGTGCTTCCGTCTGTTCGTCTTCGTGTGTCGACAGCTCGGCGGAGGGACTCGTGTCCTCTTCATCCACCGCGCCCTTGCCCGCGAAGCGGCGTCGCGAGAGCCGCACGTACCAGTTGGTGAGCGCATCAATCGTTTCGTGGATTTCCGCGCTGGCGGCCGAGAGGTCGTAGCGGTCGAGTTCCCGCGTGATGCGGTTCACGAGGTCCTGCACCTCGGCACGGATGTAGCGGTCCAGGGGATGATTACTGTGTCGGCGGCTTTCCACCGGTTCGAATTTTGCCGCATTGGCGTAGGTCACGAAGAAGCTGTAGACGTTCCAGAGCGGGAGCAAAACGGCGCGCACGGTTTCCGAAACGAGTGTCTCTGAGAAGCGCAGGTCTTCGCCCCGGACCGCAGGGGAGGCCATGAGCGTGAAGCGCACGGCGTCCGCCCCGTGGCGGTGCACGACCTCGGTCGGCTCCGGATAATTCTTGAGACGCTTGCTCATCTTTTTGCCATCCTCGGCCAGCACGATGCCATTGACGATGCAGTTCATAAATGCGGGTTTCTTATAGAGGGCCGTCGACAGGATCATGAGGGTGTAGAACCATCCGCGCGTCTGGTCCATGCCCTCGGCGATGAAGTCCGCGGGGAAGCCGGGGGGGAGCTGAGAGCTTTGAGCTTTGAGCTTTGAGCCCGCTTTGTTTCTGCTGAAGGCGAAAGGGAAGTGGCTCTGCGCATAGGGCATGGAGCCGGATTCGAACCAGCAGTCGAGCACCTCCGGAATACGTTTCATGAGTGCGGGCAGCTTGAGATCGATCGCCCCGGCGTTCTTGGGAGCGGTTGCAGCTGCCTCCGCCAGGGACAAATTTTCGACCAGTGCCTGCAGGCATTTGATCGGGCCCCCGTGGCAGGCCACGAGCACGCGTTTGCCCGGATATTCGGCGCGGATGCGCTGCAGTGCTCCTTCCAGTCGCTGCAAAAAAGCCTCGAAACTCTCGCCGTTCGGGGGAGTCAGAGGGGAGAGGCCGGGGCTTGCGATCACGCCGTTCGTCAGAATGGTCCTGAAGTTCTCTTCGGGTTTGCCGGTCCAATCGCCCGTATCGCGTTCATTCAATTCCTTCCACTTGGCCGCGTGCGGGACCTTCAATGCCGCGCTGAGGATCTCGGCCGTTTCGACCGCGCGCTTCAGGTCCGAAGAAATGATCACGTCGAATTTCTGCTTCTTCAGTTTCTTCGCAAGCGCATGCACCTGCGCTCTTCCTGTCTCATTGAGCAGCGAATCGGTGTTCCCGCCATTGACCTTGTCCTGCTTGTTCAGATCCGTCTCGCCATGACGGACCAGGGTGAGCTGCGTGTCACCCTTCTCTGCAGACGCTCCCCACGTGATGTCATCCACGATGTGCTTGTGCAGGTCGAGCTCACGCTGCGTGCGATGATCCCAGAAGAAGGAGAGCGGCTCGGCGTACCGGGGGTACGGCCGGTGATTCAATTTCAGCGGATCTTCGCCGGTGAAGAAGTGCCGAATGTTCTGCACGGGATCGGCGTGCGTGACGATGACGATGTGGTCGCCGCGGTGGCGGGGAAGGATTTCCGTGAGGAATGCGCTGATGCGCTCATGGACGGCGCCGAAGGTCTCCATCCCCGGAAAGTGGTAGATGCTCTCGGGCGCATTGGTCTCGAGCTTGTGCGCGCGTCTTGCCTTCACGAAGGTCAGATCAGAAAAATCGACGGTCTTGCCCTCGTAGTCCCCGAAGGTGACTTCGTGCAGGCGCTCATCCACGATCAGGGGCGCACCGGTCGCCTTGGCGATCACGGCCGCGGTTTCCTTCGTCCGGTCTAAGGGCGAACAGTAGATGGCGGAGATTTCCCCGACATTCAGAAAAGCTGCGGCAGACGCGGCCTGCGTCTTGCCTTGGTCCGTCAGGTGCGAGCCCGGACACTTGCCCTGATAGATCGGAATGAGGTTTCCTTCACTCTCGCCGTGCCGGAGGACCGTCACTTTGGTGAAGCGGATCTTCTGATGCGCCATAAGGTCGTCCCGGCTTTGGATCACCTCCACATCCTCTCCGATCGTTTCTGCCCTTTCCCCCTTTTCTTTCCTTTCTGTCCTCCAAATGGGCAGGGGGGTTCCCCAGTAGCGGTTGCGGCTGATGGCCCAGTCGCGGGCCCCCTCCAGCCACTTGCCGAACCGGCCGTCGCGCACGTGCGCGGGGACCCACTCCGTTTCCGCATTCGCCCTGAGCATGTCCTCCTTGATCTTCGTGACGTTCACGAACCACGAGCTTGTGGCGTAGTTGAGCAGCGGCGTCTCGCACCGCCAGCAGTGAGGATAGCTGTGCCGATAGGTCTCTTTGCGCCAGACGAACCCTTTTTTGCGGGAGTCCTCGATGATCTGTTTCTCTCCGTCTTCCACGTGCATGCCTGCGTAGGGGCCGGCCTCGGGCCCGAAGTGGCCGTTCATCTGCACGTCCATGACGATGGGCAGCTTGTTCTTCTTCGCCGCCTCCATATCGATCTCGCCGTACGAGCCGTTGATGGTCACGATGCCCGTTCCCTCAGACGGATCCACGTAATCCGCGGCGAAGATGTGGTAGACATGGGGGTTCTTTTTGACTTCCGGAATCTCCCCGTACCAGGGGGCGATGTGTTCGTAGGCCTTGCCGACCAGTTTTTTGCCGGGGATTTCATCGACGACTTCGTACTGCTCCGTTCCTTTCATCACGTCGGCAACGCGGCCTTTGGCCATGATGAGGTGTTCATCCCCTGCACGGACCTTCACGTACGTGGCATCCGGCCGGATCGAGAGACCCATCGTGGAGAGCGTGCTCCACGGCGTGGTGGTCCAGGCGAGCACGAAAGTGTTCTTCTCTCCCGCCAGCCTGAACTTCCACGTGACGGCGGTGTCATCGATATCCTTGTAGCCCTGCGTCACCTCGAAGTTACTGAGCGGCGTTTCGCAACGGGGGCAGACCTGCATGGCTTTCCGTCCCTCGTAGACGAGACCTTTCGCGTGGAGCTGGTTGAAGACCCACCAGATCGATTCCATGTACTCGGGGTCCATGGTGCGGTAGTCGTTGTCCATGTCCACCCAGCGGCCCATGCGTTCCACCACGGTCCGCCACTCTTTGGTGTAGCGCTGCACCGAGCTGCAGCAGAGTGCGTTGAACGTGTCCACGCCCATCTCTTCGATCTGCTTGTGGGAGGTGATGTTGTGCTCCTTCTCGATCAGGTTTTCGACGGGGAGTCCGTGGCAGTCCCAGCCGAACCGGCGCTCCACGTAGTGGCCACGCATCGTCTGGTAGCGTGGGATCACGTCCTTGATCGTGCCGGCGAGCAGGTGCCCGTAGTGCGGCAGGCCCGTGGCGAAGGGTGGGCCGTCGTAGAAAGAGAACGTCTCGCTCCTGCCGCCGACGGGCCCGTCCAGAATATCGCCCGTCCCTGCCGAGCGAAGCCGAATGCTCCTCTTAAAAACATCTTCTTCCTGCCAGTAGCGGAGGATGCCTTCTTCCAGTTCGGGCAGCCGCTGTTTGGGATCCACGGGGTCGAACATGCGCAGAGACTAGCATATTCACCATTCCCTGTGTGCCCTATTGTCGTCCATTCATACCGGATAATCGACGTGCGTGAGGGGGTGATCCACGAAGGCCAGTTCCCTCAATGTCGCCGTATTCCGCACGATGCTGCTCACGCGCACCCGTTCATCCTGCGTATGCTCGTCCTCGCAGATGGGCGGGAGAATCACGGTCGGAATGTGCATGGCGTCGACCAGCGCCCCTTCATCCGCGGTGCCTTTGCCCGCTTTGATCACGGGACGCACTCCGCTGCTGGCCTCCATGCAATTGGCAACCGTCTGGACCCAGGTGTGATTGGGGTGATCCAGGTATGGCTTGATGGATGGCGTCAATCTGCCGGGCTCGCCGAGGTAGGTCACGGCGTCGGGGTCCCTGATTTTCTTCTTCTGCAGTGCCGCATCGACGCCGCGCCGAACGACATCGATGATCGAGGCGGGATCGAGTGCCGGGTTGCCGTTGATCACGTCGATGTCGATCGTTTCGAGACTCGGCACGCTCATATTTCCCTGACGGACCGTGCCGCGCGTTTCGGGATCGCCCGTGTGTACGTCCCGTACCACGGCCCTCGTCGGCGGCATGAGCGTGCGAAAGTGCTCTTCCTCCCGCTGCGGGAATTCGATGTGCGGGAGAGCGAGTGTGATGATGGCTGCCCGGGTGGTGACGAGGCTCAGCGGGTCTGCCGCACTGGCATTTCCCCCGTGCATGCCTTTGCCTTTGATGACGAGGCGCAGGCCCAGCCGTCCCGGGCGGCCCACACAGATGAGCGGCGGGTCATCGATCTTCGTGCCCACTTCAATATCCGTGGATACGGCACAGCGGGCGTTCCCCACCAGATTGTGGTGCGGGTCTAAGGCGGCGTAGATGCCGTGCGACTGACCCTCTTCTCCTCCCACGAGCAGGATACGAACGGAGTGCCGGATGCGGGATCGATCCTGTTTCAGCTGCCATGCGGCGGTGAGCATGCTGACGATGCCGGCGCCCATGTCGGCGCTCTTGAGTCCCCTGGCGATGTCATCATCTCCGCGTTCGAGTGTCAGTTGATACGGATCCCCCTGATATCCCACGGGGTAGTGCGTTCTGGGGTCGATGGAATCGAAGTGCCCGAACCACAGCATGTCCCCGGGCCCGGCAGTGCCTTCCGGGTTCACATCGATGGTCACGTTGACCGGAGGCGGAGTCGCATCGGCGAATTTCGCGCTTGGAGGATAGGGGTGGATTCCCACGGTGCCCAAGCCCCACCGCTCGGCAAATTGAGCGAGGTATTCCGCCAGTGAGCGCTCGCCTTCGGGCGTGTGGGATTGCCGTGAGACGAGGTCGCCCAGGAGCTCTCTGGCGGAAGGGAATTCCTGCACAAAGCGGGGGGAAATCAGCAGGATATCGTACTAGTTTCTTCGTTTGTCACCAGACATTCTTTAGCGCATTTTTTTGGTCTTCTGTCCGTCAAGCGCTCTTTGCGTATAGTCAATTTCTGAGGCATTTTCATTGACGATTACCGCGGAAGGAAGAGAATGTGTGTGTTGGAAAAAGTACCTTCCGGAATCGGCCATGCAGATGTGATAGCAGAGGTGCGCCTCGCACCCGAAGATGCTGTCGCTTTTTCCACTACCGATTCTTCGTTTGGAGGCCTGGGTTCCGAGAGTGTGCTGGATGCCGATGTTCCGCATCCGGGCGATGGAGATTCTTCTTCATGCCACAATGATGTGACGGTCATCCAACAGAGACGAGAAACTCCTTCTGATCTTGCAGTAGATCCCGAAGGGGATAGTGGGGCGCCTGCTGAAAGTTTAGACAGGACACTTGCGATTGCGCGGGGGGAGACGGTATTGAGGACAGCCGACCTTCTCCAGGCTTCAGAGCTTGCCCGTAGGGTTCAGGATATTGACCATCTCACCACAGTGGTGGCAAGCCAGGTGATGCGGGTCATGCGGCCATGGCTTGTTCAGCAGGCAGACAAAGCCACGACTCCCAACCGGTTCACGGCGGAACTCCGCCGGAGAGTCGATCTATACGTGCAACGGGCAATAACCCAGCTTCTAGCGAGGTTATCGTAATGACAATGCACAGGGGACGGTCGTTTTGAGCCAAAGAATCAGCACGCTTTCGGTTGATTGACAATAATGAATTCTTTAGAATAGTTTCCCTTTTCTCATATGGAAGGAGACGCACACGTCTTCGAGGATGGCATGCCCTCTGAATCCGAACAGGACGGGGATTCCGCAGACTCGGAGGTCGAAGATCGAGAAGTTGCGAAAATCATGCGCACAATCAAAGGTCTGCAGAAATCCGGTTCTGATTCTGTTCGGGATGTGTCCGCTGCACGGGAGCGCCTGAAAAGCACTGCACTGGTGCCGATTGAGCTGCCTGCGGATGCTCCGGCCGAACATCCTGCACTGATGGAGGCGATTGCTCTCTATGACAAAAATCTGGTGCCTGACGAGGCATTTCGGGCGATGGTGGAGGGGGAAGAGGCGCATTTCCGTGAGCTGATCCAACGGGGAGGCATGCTCAACCGTTCGCGTCCGAATGATGTTGAGCGGCCGTACTACCCGGCCTGCTACGAGCCGGCACACGATCAGATGCATCGTGATCTTACCGGTCAGTCGGGCAGACCCGGGCGTTATCAGATGATGGGACTGCGTGGCGGTGACAAAGAGGGACTTGTCGCCTGGATGACATTCCGGTTACCTCCACGTACCGGGTGCGCAGAGGAAGCAGAGGAAGCCTATCAGGGATATATGAGAAAGGTCTTCAGCCATGTGAAGCTTCGCGGCATTACGCGCGAAGCTCTTCCGCCTTTTTCCAGCATGATGGAAATCGATACGATCAACGTGAAAAGCGGGTGGAAGGGCGCCGGAACGAAATTGCTTGCCGAGACGCTGGGGCACCTGCATGCCAGCGAGGGCGAAGAGTGTCCACAGCATATCTACTACTATCGATTTTCCCGACTCTCCCTCAGGCAACCGGTCATCGGGGCAGAAACGAGGCTCTTCAGCGGCGGAGAGAACACGTCGAGCGCACAGTTGTTCAGTGCCTGCGGATTTGATCACATCGGCCACCGACAGAGGGAGAGTGAGGTCGTCGCGCGCGAGGTGGCGAACATCAACTCTCCGCATGTGGTCGTATTGAACCCCATGTGGGAGTACGGACTGGCACAGTTCACGACGGCCCAGGAACTCGCCGAGAGGCGCCTGGAACGTTTCTACGGCGTTCGCAATAGCTGATCAGGTCTGCTGGATTGTTTGCTGTGGCAGTGTGGAATGTTTGACGATGAGCGGCAGAGCCGCTCCCAGTGCGACGATACAGCCGGCGGCCAGTACGGGTTGCGCGACGTTGCCCATCAGCAGCGCCTGCCCGACCAGCGTCGTGAAGATCAGCAGGAAGGAATAGCGGAGCACGAAGTCGATTTCCCGGTGCGAGAGCAGGTAGTAGTAGATGTAGTAGGGCAAGCCGGCGAAGAACACGCTGAAGAGGATCATGCGCGCGATTGTGGGTGCGTTGTACTGCAGCAGGTGCGCGGCCGGCAGTAGGGGCAGGACGAAGAGCGCGCAGAAGAAGGAGAGGATGAAGAAGTACTGTGCGGCGCGCACGTCCACATGCTCCAGCCGCTTGTACCGTTCGCTCGCGATCGAGAACGCCGTAAAGCCCGTGACGGCGACGGCGGTGAAGACGATGCCGCTCAGGGTCCAGGAGGGCGTGGAGGAGATGAGCAGGAAGATGCCGATGGCGAAGCACGCCCATGCGGCGAGCAGCATCTTCCATCGTTTGCGGTTGACGATGGTGGTGAGCAGGAAGCCCGAAGCGGTCATGGGGATGGTGTAGTGCGAGGGGAGGGTCTGTTCCAGGGAGGCATACGTGGAGAGGGCCACGAAGAACAGGGCGATGACCGAGAGCCAGAGTGTGCGGCTGCGGAGTGGCAGCGAGGCATAGCGGAGCGGGGAGTGCAGCCGTGCCCAGATTAATAAGAGGCCGCTCATCACGAGCAGAGAGAAGAAGCGGATGATCGTGAGGTCCAAGGCGAAGATGCTGTGAGACTTCAGGAGCAGGTGGGCGAAGATAGGATCGAATCCCCACAAGGCGAAAATCAGGATGACCGTGAGGACCTGTCGCACCACAGAGTATGTGGGGACGACGCGCACATTCTGCGCACCCACGGCGCGTAATTCGGTGGCAATGAATTGCTGCTCTTCCGTCGAGAGAGGGAGACGCAGGGCGACCCTGACGTGCTGGTTGCTGGTAGGCAGAACCTGCACGTCGCCCAGTCCGACGCTGTATCGTTCGGCGAGAAAGAGGAAGCGCGTGAGCAGGTCATTGAGGGGCATCGTTGGAAGAGAGAACTGCACTGTACAGTTCGTCTTCTGCGGCGAGAGATTCCCGCGCGATCCGGAGGACCGGAAGATGGCGGCGATGGCGACCGAGGGCTGCAGGTGGCCATCGGCAACGGCAATGAAGGCGCCATCCAGAGAGGTGTAGCCCAGTGTGCGGATGCCCTTGAGCAGGCTTTCTTCTTTGAATTCCTTCAGATAGCCCCGCGCCTGTTTGGTCATGGCTTCCTGCAGAATCCGCCTGCCGCCCTCGATTTTCTGCTGGCGTGATGCGGACCCCAGGAGGGTGCGGATGGAGGCGATGGCCACTCCCGTATGCACCCACTCCAGCCACTCGCGCGTCACCGTGGGGTGACTGGCCAGCTCCAGCGAGAGCGAGGCGCCATCGGAGAGCGGAGAGAAGAAGGAAGTGTCTCTGCCGTTGATTTTAATTGATTTCGTTTTGAGCGCTTTTTCTTTGTAGAGGTAGAACGCGCCGTCCAGGACGGTGGCCCCGGTGGGGAGCTGGATGGTGGTGTCATCCGGTCCGTAGATGAAGATGGATTTGCCGAGGATGTCGCTCTGCAAGCTGTCCCAGAATTCCTGGCTCTTGTCCGCCGTATCCTTGGAGAGCGGAGCGATGCGCTCGGTCCAGGGCAGGTACTCCATGATGCCGATTGCCTTCTTGTCGAAACAGAGGGTCGCGATGCCCAGTTGGGCGTAGGCCTGCATTTCCTTCGTGCGGATCTTGCAGCGCACGCGCGTGCCGTTGCCGAGGATGATGGTCGTGTGCAAACCGCGGTAGCCGTTGATGGCGGGGGCGTTGATGAAATCTTTGAACGAGAGGATTTCGTGCTGCCATTTCTGATGGAGGACGCCGACGGTGGCATAGCACTGGGGGATGGAGGGACAGACGAACGCGAAGGTCACGTCCGAGCGGCCGGTCTTGGCCTCGGTTTCAGAGCCGAGCCTGGCACGGAGGTGATCCCACGATTTGCGCTCCACGCGCACGATCACGTCAGAGGGCAGCGGCTCCGGCTCGCCGTACAGTTCCTCGCGCATGGCATCCACCACCGTTGCGGCCTGACGTTCGTTCAGGTCGCGGAGCTGCGTCAGGAGGGCGAAGGTCTCGGGTTCCAGAATGGCGATGCAGAGCGCTTCCAGTTCGTCGCTCAGGTCATGCATGCTCATCCGCTCCGCGATCTTCACATAGATGTCCGTCGTCTCCTGCGCGAAGGAGATTTGCCGTTCCTTCGAAAGGAATTCGACCGTGCGCATGTTGTGCAGACGATCGGCCAGCTTGATCACCATGATCCGCACGTCTTCCTGCATCAGGAGCACCATTTTGCGCAGGGATTCGATCTCTTCGTCGAGGGTGGGATGCTGCCGCATGTCCTCGTCGTCGAGTTTGGTCATCCCTTCGATTAATGCCGCAGCCGTGTGGCCGAAGCGCTGTTCGGTGTGTTCGAGGGTGAGATCGGTGTCTTCAATGACGTCGTGGAGGAGCGCGGCGACGAGGGCATCCGCTCCGGCTCCCATTTCCGCGATGAGGAGGGCGACGGCGATGGGGTGCGAGGCGTAGGGTTCCCCGGATTTGCGCACCTGCCCTTCATGGGCGCTGATACACAGATCGAACGCCCGGTGCACACGATCGCTGTCTGCAGGGGAAAGGTGCCGGAGGAAGGATTGGAATTCCTGCCACTCCATTGAGGGTACAGTTTACTCGCCTTATTGGGCGAAGTGGAGCGATTTTTCGTGGAAGGGCCACCTACGGTGCGGCTCAGCGCTGGGCCTAAGGCGGAGCCACCCACCGCTTCGCCGCAATTATTTCATTGGGGGTTTTCCGGCCATATTTGTTTAGTCCTTCCATTTAATACTGCACCCGATGGCATTCGCTTCCGCCACAAGGGGATCGCGGTTCTCGACGAGAGCATTGAGCGCATCCCAAAGATTGCGCTGCTTCACCTTGTCCGGGTGTTCCCAGTTATCATCCACGCGGCCTTTGTACTTCAGGGTGCGGTCTCGGCCGAAGACGAAGCAGTGGGGGGTGCAGAGCGCCCCGAAGGCCCGGGCGACTTCCTGCGTTTCGTCGTGGCAGTATGGGCAGGGGTAACCCCGCTCCTCGTAACGCTCCTTCATGGCGGCGAAGGAATCCTGCGGATAATCCGTCGCATCATTGCTGTTGATCAGGATGACCTGTACTCCCTCCTGATCGAAGTGCTCGGCAATTGCGATGATGCGGTCCTCGTAGGCTAAAGCGTACGGGCAGTGGTTGCAGGTGAAGATCACGGCGAGGAAGGGATCCTTGATCCCGCGCGTGTCGATCGTGAGCCCGTCCACCGCGGGCAGACGAAAGTGCGGCAGGGGATCACCGATGTTGAGGACGCTGGAGTTGTCGTTGATGAGCGTCATAGGAGAGCAGGGAACGAGGGAACTCGGGATTCGGACGAAGATGAATCCTCAGTATACTCCAGCCTGCATCAACGGCATTGCATCGCTCCGGCACTCACGCTTTCTTCGGCTTCGCCAGCATCCCGACCAGGTATTCCCCGGTGAAGCTGCCCTTGACCTTCGAAACCTCCTCGGGCGTTCCCTGCGCCACGATGAGCCCTCCGCCGTCGCCGCCTTCGGGGCCCAGATCCAGCACGTGGTCCACAGACTTGATGACGTCCAGGTTGTGCTCGATCACGAGGACGGTGTTGCCCTTGTCCACGAGCCGCTGAAGCACGTCTAAGAGCCGGGCGATGTCGTCGAAGTGGAGCCCCGTTGTCGGCTCGTCCAGGATGTAGAACGTCCGTCCGGTCGCGCGCTTGGTGAGCTCGGTGGCCAGCTTCACGCGCTGCGCCTCTCCGCCGGAGAGTGTGGTCGCGCTCTGGCCCAGGTGCAGGTACCCGAGGCCCACGTCTTCCAGCGTCTGCAGTTTCTTCTTGATGCCGGGGATCGCCGCAAAGAATTCCAGCGCCTCGCGCACGGTCATGTCGAGCGCATCGGCAATGGTTTTTCCCTTGTAGGTGATCTCGAGTGTCTCTCGGTTGTAGCGCTGGCCCTTGCAGGTTTCGCACGTGACAAACACATCCGGCAAAAAGTGCATCTCGATCCGCTTCATGCCGTCGCCCTCGCAATCCTCGCAGCGCCCGCCCTTCACGTTGAAGCTGAAGCGGCCGGTTTTGTACCCGCGCAATTTCGATTCGGGGAGGGCGGAGTAGACGTCGCGGATTTCGGTGAAGAGGCCGGTGTACGTGGCGGGGTTCGAGCGCGGGGTTCTGCCGATGGGGGACTGGTCGATGACGATGGCCTTGTCCAGCTCCTGCAGGCCCTCGATCGTCTGTACGTTCTGCGGGCGCGACTTTGCGCCGTTGAGCACGCGCTGCAGTTCCGGCGCGAGGATGCCGTGGATGAGGCTCGACTTGCCCGAACCCGAAATCCCCGTGATGCCGATGAAGGTCCCGAGCGGAAGCGTGACCGAGATGTGCTGCAGGTTGTGATGGTGGGCATCGACGATGCGAAGCTGTTTGCCCGATCCCTTGCGCCGCTTCGCCGGAGTCGGGATGGATTTCCTTCCGCTCAGGTACTGGCCGGTCACGGACTTGGGATTCTTCACGATCTCTTCGGGCGATCCTCCGGCAATGATCTCGCCGCCGTACTTGCCGGCACCGGGTCCGATCTCGAGCAGGTAGTCCGCGGCGCGCATGGTTTCCTCATCATGTTCCACGACGATGACGGTGTTGCCCAGATCCCGGAGCTTCGTGAGGGTCGCGATCAGCCGGGCGTTGTCGCGCTGGTGGAGCCCGATGCTCGGCTCGTCGAGCACGTACAGCACTCCCTGCAGGGCGGAGCCGATCTGCGTCGCCAGCCGGATGCGCTGCGCCTCGCCGCCCGACAGCGTGGCCGCCGAGCGGGAGAGCGTTAAGTAGGTGAGACCGACGTTCTCGAGGAACGAGAGGCGCGCGATGACCTCTTTGAGCACTTTGCTGACGACGGCGTATTCGTAGGGGGAGAGCCGTGAGCCGGTAGTACTGCTCTCATCACGTTCCTCTTTTGGTTGCTTTCTGCCTTCCGCTTTCTGCCTTCCGCTTTCAGGCATCAGTTCCTCGAAGAACGCTTTGGCTGCGCTGATGCTCATGTCCGTGGCATCGACGATATTTTTGTTCCCCACGGTCACGCCGAGGATCTCTTTCTTCAGTCTCCTTCCGCTACAGCTGGGGCAGGGAAGTTCCAACATGTACTCCTCGATCTGCTGCCGCACGTAGCTCGAGTCCGTTTCGCGGTGCCGACGCTCGAGGTTGGGGATCACGCCCTCGAAGGTCGTTTCGTAATTGCCGTCGAATTTCTCGCTTTCGAACGTGACGGCCAGTTTCTCCGGTGAGCCGTGGAGAATCGCATCGCGGTGTTCGGGGGCCAGTTTCTCCCACGGCGTATCCATGTCGAATCCCAGTCGCTCGGCCAGCGCTTCGAGCAGGCGCGTGGTGAAACCCATGCGCGAGACACTGGTGGCCCACGGGTGGATGACCCCTTCGGAGAGACTGAGGCGGGGATTGGGGATGATCGCGGCTTCGTCCACCTGCTGGATGGCGCCGAGACCGTGGCAGACCTCGCAGGCGCCGTGCGGCGAGTTGAATGAAAAGTTGCGCGGTTCCAGTTGCGCCACGGCTTCGTTGGGATGGTCCGGACAGGCAAAGCGTTCCGAGAAGCGCGTTGCTTTGTTGGTGTCGGCATCCAGCACGATGAGCGAGCCTTCTCCTTTCTTGATCGCCAGCTCCACCGAGTCCGCCAGGCGGGAGCGGTTGGGGTTCACTTCCCCTTCCTTCGTCTTGAGGTCGCGCACGATCAGGCGGTCCACGATGATTTCGATGGTGTGGGTCTTCTTCGGATCCAGGTCCGTTTCTTCATCCGTCGTGACGATCTGGCCGTCCACGCGCATGCGCACGAATCCCTCGCGGCGGACACTGTCGAGCACTTTGACGTGCGATCCCTTGCGCCCCTCGATCAGGGGGGCGAGCAGAAACACCTTCGTCCCCTCGGGCATCGCGGCGATCGTCTCGATGATCTGCGTGGAGGATTGCTGGCTCAGTTCGCGGCGGCAGACCGTGCAGTGCACGTGGCCCGCCTTGCTCCACAGCAGCCTCATGTAGTCGTAGATTTCCGTCACGGTGCCCACGGTGGAGCGGGGATTTCTGGCGGCTGTTTTCTGGTCAATGGAGATGGCTGGTGACAGTCCGTCGATCGATTCCACGTCGGGCTTCTCCATCTGCGCGATGAACTGGCGGGCGTAGGCGGACAGGCTTTCGACGTACCGGCGCTGCCCTTCCGCAAAGATCGTGTCGAAGGCGAGGGACGATTTGCCCGAACCCGACAACCCCGTGATGACGGTCAGCTTGTTCCTCGGGATCGTCACATCCACATTCTTCAGGTTGTGCATTTTGGCGCCTTTGACGACGATTGCATCCATAAGGTGGAAGGGGAATACCCCTCGACTTCGCTCGGGGTTGTTTTGTGATATCACAAAACAAAAAACGCGCCGACGCGCGGCGCTGAGAGCCCAGCGTAGCAAAAATATGGAGTCCTGTCTAGGGTCTGGGCCCGGAATGGAATAGAATGCCCTCCTCATGTTCACCGGGATCATCGAAGCAACGGCAAAGGTCATAGCGCAGGGGAGCAGCAGGCTCACGCTCGAGCGGCCGGGCGCATTCGATGATGTGAAGCTGGGGTCGAGCATTTCTGTTTCTGGCGTGTGTCTGACGGTGGCGGCAATGGATGCGCGCTCACTCACGTTCGACGTGATGCCGGAAACGGTTCGAATAACAACGATTGGCGATTGGACGATTGGCGATTTGGTGAATCTGGAGAGGGCGCTCCCCGCACACGGCCGTTTCGAAGGTCACGTCGTTCAGGGGCATGCCGAAGCAACAGGAGAAGTGACCGGATTAGAAAAACGCGGAAGCGATGTGCGCCTGACGGTCCGCGTTCCTGCAGAGATGAAGCGCGTCATCGTTCCCAAAGGTTCGATCTGTCTCGACGGCGTTTCGCTCACCGTCGCCGATGCGGCGAACGATTTCTGCACCGTCGCGCTCATCCCGATGACGCTGCAATCAACGACGCTCGGCACAAAGCGGATGGGCGATCGCGTGAATATCGAAACGGACATTCTCGTCCGCACGCTCCTCGCATCCCGCTAACATAGTCCCATGCAGACGGATCAGCCTCTCCCCCTGCCGGCGCGCATCTCCTCGGGCTCCCGGATCGGCATCGTCCACTCCCGGTACCATCCCGAAATTGTTGCGAAGCTGATTGAAGGAGCACAAAAGGTTTTTCAGGAAGCGGGGATCGCGCAGGGGAATGTACGCACGTACGCTGCGCCGGGGTCTTTCGAAATTCCGCTGATCGGCTCCGCGCTCATCGCCGCGAAAGAAGTAGATGCCCTCATCGCGCTCGGGGTGATCGTCGAAGGCGAGACACACCATGCCGCTCTCATCGCGGGCGAGGCGGCGCGCGCGATCATGGATCTGCAGGTCCGGCACAGGATTCCGTTTGCGTTCGAGATCCTGTACGTGCGGAATCTTGCGCAGGCCCAGGCGCGAACGAACCGTGGGGAAGAGGCGGCCCGGGCGGTTCTGCATGCGCTCGCGCAACTTTCGCCCCTGCATCCCTGAGGAGGTTGCGGGCACCGCGGAGTGCACTCTGCGGAGAGCGATGACATGCATGTGCGTTGTTGAAATGTGTAGCGCAGAGGGCACGAAGTGGTGTGGCATCTTGTAGAAGGCGGCAAAAACCCTGTAGGATTGCAAATAATCTCCTCATCCCACTATGCATTCCTCCCTGCGCATCTCTCTCTGCTCCTCCGGAGCGATACTCGCCCTGCTCGCGACCGGCGTTGCGGCGGAAGCGATTTTCCCCGATGTTCCCGTGGGGCACCTCTTCGAACAACCGATCAACGCACTGGTGAATGCGGGAGTGCTGACCGGGAATCCCGATGGCAGGTTTTACCCCGATCGCCAGGTGAACCGCGCCGAGATGCTCAAGATGCTCTACAAAGCCACGGGCAAAGTGCCGGATGCCACCAGTCGTGCGTGCTTCTCGGACGTGGAGCGCCTGAGCTGGTACGAGTCCTTCGTGTGCGATGCGGCGGCGCATCACTACGTCGAGGGGTACTCCGACGGAACGTTCCGTCCCAGCAATTCCGTGAACCGGGTCGAGTCGCTGAAGATGATCACGCAGGTGATCGGCATTCCGGTCGAGAACATCGGCGAAGAGGCGCTGCAGGTCGTGAAGTTCGTGGATGTCTCGACATCCGCGTGGTACACGAAGTACCTGTATGCGGCGTACGTGAAGGGGATTCTGCCCATCGCCGGGCAGGATGCTGCACGCTTCAATCCCGATTGGCCGCTCCTGCGCGGAGAGGCTGCCGCCATGATCCATAACGCGCTCAATGCCGATCTTGTGGAACGCAGGCAGGGGAGCAGCGTGTCTTCGGCCGCGTCCGCCCGGAGCAGCTCGGCAGCGACGGTGCGCACATCCTCTTCCTCCTCATCTTCCAGCGACGCTTCCAGCTACGACGTGCCGTTTCCCTTCGAATCCGCCGGTAAGTTCACCATGAAAAAGTCCGTCACGTACCGGTTCACGCTCGATCACGCCGCAGTCGTTTCGACGGTGGCCAAATTGCAGTCGGGGCAGCCGGGCGGCATTTCGTGCCGGCTCTACCTGATGGCGGAATCCGGATTTTCGTTCGAGTACTTCATGGGCTTTCAGGAGGGATCCACCTGCACGCTGAAGACCGCGCTCAAACCCGGCAGCTACCAGCTCCAACTTGCTCCCACCAGCGCCGATACCACGTTCAGCGTGAAGGCGGAAACAACGACAACTGGTGACGGAAACGACGGGTTCGGCGAGGTGCAGACCCTGCCGACGAATCTGGCCCGCACGGGAACACTGGCCCCCGGTGACTATCAGGACTGGTTCAAATTCACGGTGTCCGCAATGCAGACCCTGACGCTTTCGGTCACGGACTCCACGCAGCTGACGTGCCTGATTTATCCCATGGAAGACGTGGATCTGTACGGCTTCTCGGGTCCGGCCTGCGGTCAGCGCTACGAATACCAGCCCGGCACGTACGTCATCGCCGTGGGACGGATGTTCCCCTCTGACGCGCGGCAGACGTACACCATCTTGGCCCAATAATGGCCGGATGGATCGGCTGCATTTCTGCCCTTCTGTAGGGAATCGGGAAATAGGGTGTAGGGCTTGGGATTTTTTCTTAGCGTGACGGCACGCGGAGGATGCGCGGCGTGTGATGTGTCGCCTCGAGGAACCGGACGATTCCTTCGTGTGGGATCACGAGAGTGGCCGTGTTCACGAGCGGGTGGCACTGCAGGGCTTCGGCGTTTGCGATCGCCTCATCCAGAACGACCTCCACCGCTCCCTCTGTGTCGTTCACGATGCCGAGCAGCGTCACGGCTCCCGGTTCCACTCCCAGTAGGGACGCAAGTCTCTCGGGCGATGCGAAGCTGAGTTTATCCACTTCCAGCAGATCTTTGAGCCCTTTCAGATCCGCGGCAGTGTCGTATCCGACCACGACGAGGAAGTTTCGTGTTCCCTTCCTATCCCTGAGGAGGAGGTTTTTCGTGGATGTTCCGGGCATGTGCGGGCACAGCCGCTCCGCTTCCTCACAGGTGAAGACGGCGGGATGGTCGAATTTCTCGAAGGGAATGCCGTGTTCCGTGAGAAAGGCGAAGATATCGGGCATCACGGGGATTCTACTTGTATACTGGCCACTCATGCCACCCTTCGACTCCGCTCAGGGTAAACCCTTCGCTTCCGTTCCGCAGGCACTCGAGGCCTTGAAAGCCGGGCACATGCTGATCGTCGTGGATGACGAGGCGCGTGAGAACGAGGGGGATCTGGTCCTGGCGGCCGGGCACATCACCGAAGAGAAAATGGCGTTCATCATCCGGCACACCGGTGGCGTCGTGTGCCTCGCGCTCAGTAACGGGATCGCGGACCAGCTGAAGCTCCCGCCGATGGTTCAGGAGAACACGTCCAAACGGCAAACACCTTTCACCGTGAGCATCGAGGCGGCGGAAGGAGTGGATACCGGCATCTCGGCGCATGATCGCGCACGCACCGTGCTCGCGGCCATCGATCCCAATGCCACGCCGGGGGATCTGATGCGGCCGGGCCACGTGTTTCCCCTGCGTGCGCAGGACGGCGGCGTGCTCGTACGTGCCGGACACACCGAAGCGGCCGTCGATCTCGCACGCCTCGCGGGGCTGCGCGATGCATCCGTGATCAGCGAGCTGATGCATGACGACGGCACGATGATGCGCCTTCCGGCCCTGCAGGATTTTGCGGCCAAACACGGGCTGCTCATACTCCGGATCGCCGACCTCATCGCGTACCGGCACCAGACGGAGATGCTGGTGCGCCGCGAGGCGGAGGCAGCGCTGCAGACTGCGACAGGTGAGTGGACCATCCGCGTGTATCGCGATCTGCTTCACAACAGGGAGCATGTGGCGTTGACGAAGGGGATTGTCCGCGGCGCGTCACCCGTGCTCGTGCGCGTGCATTCCGAGTGCTTCACGGGCGATACCCTCGGATCGCTGCGGTGTGATTGCGGACACCAGCTGCAGGCCGCCATGCGGATGATCCAGCAGGAAGATCGCGGCGTGCTGCTCTATCTCAAACAGGAAGGCCGCGGCATCGGGCTCATCAATAAAATCCGTGCCTACGCGCTGCAGCAGGAGCAGGGGCTCGATACGGTCGAGGCCAATGAGCGTCTCGGTTTTGCCGCGGATCTGCGTGAGTACGGCATCGGCGCGCAAATTTTAAAAGATCTCGGCGTGAATGAAATTCGTCTGCTCACCAATAATCCGCGCAAGGTCATCGGTCTCGAAGGTTACGGACTTTCCATCGTGGAGCGCGTGCCGATCGAGCTCATACAAGCCACAACCGACCAGCGTGCGTACCTCGAAACGAAGAGGGAAAAACTGGGACACACGATCCGCGCCGTGTAATTTTTCATTTTTGTGCGTGTTTGATGATGGCACATTTCGTCGAATGCGCCGCAGAAAGAATTTCCCTTCGGGGGAATTCTGCATAGAGTATGAGGATACGTTTTAGTTTTTTCCCCCAGTGATCATGGTAAAGAAGAAGAAAGCCAGGAAGACCAAGAAGCGAAAGGCAACGAAGAAGAAGCGCCGATAGTCGCCCTGTGGTTCTGGTGTACGCCCTGCATGCGCGGGGCGTATTTTTATGCGGCGAGTTGCTGCGGGGTTTCTTGTTTCTTTGCAAAGGTGAGCGGCGGGAACTTGCTGTCGAACTTGAAGAGCTCGAGCGCGTCTTTCGTTCGCAGCATGACGTCACCCCGTTCCTTCTTCCAGCTGTCGAGCATCGGCAGGGGGAGCGGCAGCATCTTGATGGCGCTCCACGTCAGGCGGAGTGTTCCCTTGAGCAGTCCTGCGACCGTGTCACGAATGATGCGTGGTCCCAACGCGACGGTATCCCAGAGTCCGCGCTTGACGCTCTCTTTCATTTTGGGGAGGGGATTCTCTCCCACCAGCATCTCGACACCTGCCTTCGCGAAGTCGACGGGCACCTCTGCCACGCTCTGTGCAGAGCGCCCGATGTTATCGAGGACGGCCATATAGATATTATACAACATTATTGGATATTATCCAATAGAGAGTTCTCTGTGACGTGACATGGTACCCCCGGCCCATG
The DNA here is from genome assembly GCA_030647195.1 of Candidatus Peribacter sp. Lineage (GTDB taxonomy): Bacteria > Patescibacteriota > Gracilibacteria > Peribacterales > Peribacteraceae > Peribacter. Next base: position 80,072 of record JAUSKD010000003.1, read on the forward strand.
CTTCGCTCGGCTTCGCAGGGCCTCACTGGAAGCTGCAATTGTTGTTGAGGTTTGCGTACGGTGTGAGAGATGGTGCCCCCGGCAGGATTTAAACCCACGGCCTCCTGGTTCGAAGCCAGGCGCTCTATTCAGCTGAGCTACGGGGGCACGGGTGACAGTATAGCTCCCCGGGACCATCGCGCAGCGATTTTTTTGTTGGACGCCCCGCAAGCGTGGCTAGGTCAGCTGAGCTCTGTGGGCACGGGAGGTAGTATACTGCAATCATGGGTACTCGCGATGACGAAGATGTGTGGGTGAGCAGTTCAAAGCAGGAGCGCTTCACGCGGGCCGATCCGCGCAAAGATGCCCTCAAGCGCGACATCGAAAGCACGCAGGGCAAGAGCATTCTCGATAAGGACGCCAACAAATTAAAAGAGCTCAAGACGAAGGTGAATTTGAGTGAGCTCCAGTCGCAGATGGCGGGCAAGCAGGATGAAGAGTCGAAACGTGCGGCGCGCGAAGAGGCGGACCAAAAATCAAAACCCTTCCATACCGAGACGATCAAAGAGAAAGAGGAAGGAGCGGTGGAGACGGCCAAGACCAAGCCGACATCGGAGAAGCTCATCAAGAAGGAGGAAACGAAGCGCGAGGAGCAGGCGCAGGCGGGACAGGAGTATCAGCAACAGGTTGGGTGAGAGCTGGTAGCTGTTAGCTTTTAGCTGGTAGCAGATTTCTCAAAGCTCACAGCCAACAGCCCAAAGCTTCGTCTGCTATACTGTCGTACCGTGCGACGGATGCTGGTTCTTCTCATCGGGCTCCTTGTCTCGACGGCCTCCGCGCAGTCGCAGCCTTTTCTCGATTCAGAAGGTCACCCGCAGGGTCCGCAGATCGAGATCCTCCACATTCATGGCATCGTGCAGGGGTACGGGTACGGGCTGTATCGCCCCGATGTTCCGATCAACCGTGCGGAATTTTTGAAGATCCTCACGCTCGCCGTGTATGGACAAGAGATGGCCGGTTCTGCCATCCCGTGCTTCACGGACTTCAGCGGCGCACCGCAGTGGTTCTGGGGTCCCGCCTGCATCGCAGAGCAGAACGGGATTATCATGGGATACCCGGACGGCACATTTCGCGGTGAGCAAACCGTGAACCTGGTCGAGGCGCTCGCCATGGCGGAGCGCGCGTGGCAGATGCCGGCACCCTATTACTTCCATCAGCCGTCCCACTGGTATGACAAGTACTTCGATGCGGTGTTGGACCGCGGCGTTTCCGAATACTTCCTCGGCAATCCCGGGCACCTGCTCACGCGCGGGGATGCCGCATGGCTTCTGGTCGCTCTCGGTCAGCATCTCTCCACCGTGGGAGAGCCCGTATCCTCCTCCTCGGTCTCGTCCCTCTCTTCAGTCTCGTCGGCCTCCTCGGTTTCCTCCGTCTACGTCCATAACGTCTGCGGCAACAGGGTCAAAGAGGGCACGGAACAGTGCGACGACGGCAATGCCGAGGACGGGGATGGCTGCAGCTCGATCTGTGTCATCGTGCCCGAGCCGATTCAGCACTCCGCCATTCGTCTGGACCAGCGGGCCCTCGGCACGGATACGGTCGCCGGCGGATCCAGCCAGACCGTCCTTTTCTCTTTCGATGCCAACGCCCGCTGGCAGGATGCCATCCTCACGGGGCTCAAGTTCGATGCGGAATTCGGAGCCTTCACCGCCGCGGTGAATTACCGGCTGTACGAGGACCAGGACGGCGATGGCAAGCCGGAGTCGCAGGTGAGTTCGGGGCTGGTGCGCGACAACGTGCTGGCCTTCTCGGGCATCGGAGCGCGGATCTTCGAAAGTCGCGGAAAGCGATTCGAGATCCGGGCGGATCTGGTGCAGACCTCGGGCCATCTGGCGCTGGCATTCCGCACGTCAGACAGCGCGTACGTTGAAGCCGTCGGCGCCATCGACGGGCGGGAGCTCGTCGGCATCCGCACGGATCAGGGGGGCTGTCCCCGTGCCGACAACTGCTGGATCGCGGTCTACACGCTGGAGTCCGCGCCCGTCACGCTCACGGATCGCGGAAACCTGTTCGTCACCGAGGCTTCGCAGCCGGTCCGCAGCCATCAGCTGCTCGCAGGAGTGCAGAGTGCCGATCTGCTGCGCTTAAGCTTCCGCGCGACGGATGAAGACATCATGATCCGGCGCATGACGATCACCGGTGCGTCCGATGCGGTTGCCGAGATTCAATTCTTCGATCCCGGCGCATCGGTACCCTTCGCCACGGCGCACACGTCCGGGTGCCGGACCCCCGCTGCGGGCAAATTCTGCACGGCCATGCAATTCACGGCGCGCAAGGACGTGTTGCGGGACGTGATCGTGCGGGCATTGCTCACCTCTGCGGATGACGGGGCCCGCAGCGGCGTCACCGTCGCCCTCACGCTCTCCGCCGACACGTCCGGGCTCGACAAGGCCGTGGAGGCCACGGGCAACTCTTCGCAGCAGGATCTTTCGCAGAACGACGGGGATTTCAGCGCAGAGGGCGAAGTCTTCATCGGACGCGCGGCTGCGGGAGCCAACAATGCGATCACGGGGCCGACCAGCGACGTGGTACACGCCGCCCTCCGCAGCATTACAAATGCGGCTTCGTCGTCGGATGGCACAACGATTCCCACGGGGCTGCACACCATCGGCGTCTTCCGTTTCGCGGCGCAGGATAGACCGTCGGTTGCCCGTTCCTCGCGCTTGGTCACGCTCACCACGCTCTCGTTCGATGTGACGGCCACCAACGTGCTGTTCGGAACGGGCAGTTTCGCATTCGTGAATATGATGTCTCCCACTGTCGCCGCGCCGTGCACACAATCGGCCCGCACCGGGAACATCCGCGTGACGTGCTCCGGCTTCGTGACGTACGGGGTGAATACGAGCATTCCCTTCGGCGACTATGTGACCCTGGGTCTCAAGGGCAGTATCGAAAACGCCCAGATCGCGACCGGCGGGAACAGCACGCTGCAGGTGAGTCTCTCTTCCATCAATAACCGTGAAGCGACGGGCGGCGTGACGTGGAATGACGGGACCTCCGCCTTCCAGTGGGTCGATATCGGCGCATCGGAAATCAGTTCCACGCTCTACCGGATTCCGTAAGAAGTGTGTCATGGTGAGCTCTGTCGAACCATGAACACGTGAAGTCATCCTTCGACAGTGCTCAGGATGACAGTGACTATCTCCGTGCCCGGCGGCGGTCGTTATCGGTCAGCAGTTTCTTCCTGAGGCGGATCGAGAGGGGCGTCACCTCAACGAGCTCATCCTCCGCGATGTACTCCAATGCCTGCTCGAGGGTCATGGGCTGCACGGGCACGAGGTTGATCGCCTCGTCGGTGCCCGAAGCGCGCATGTTGCTGAGCTTCTTCTCTTTGGTGGGGTTCACGGTCATCTCATCCGCCTTGTTGCTCTCGCCGATGATCATGCCCACGTAGACCTTGGTCTGCGGAATGATGAAGAGGCGGCCGCGCTCCTGCAGACCCCACAGCGCAAAGGCCACCGCCACGCCGTTCTCCATCGAGATCATGGAGCCGTGCGACTTGTGTGTCATCTCGCCTTTGAAGGGCTCGTAGGCGATGAAGGAGTGGGTCAGGATGCCCTCGCCGCGCGTTTCGATGATGAAGTCCCCGCGGAAACCGAGCAGCCCGCGCGTGGGCACTTTGTACTCCAGCCGCGTGTGATGCTCGTGCGTCTTCATATCCACCATCTCGCCCTTGCGGCGCGAGAGCATGTCGATGACGGTGCCGGTGAATTCCTCGGGCACGTCGACGATCGCCTGCTCGATGGGCTCCAATTGCACGCCGTTCTCCTCCTTCAGAATCACCTCCGGCTGCGAGACCTGCAGCTCGAAGCCCTCGCGGCGCATGGCCTCGATCAGCACCGACAGGTGCAGCTCGCCGCGGCCCGAAACCTTGTAGGTATCCGAATTGGGGATCTCTTCCACTTTCAGTCCCACGTTCGTTTCCTTCTCCTTCTCGAGCCGCGCCTTGATGTGGCGGGTGGTGACCAGCTTGCCCTCCTTGCCCGCGAACGGGGAGTTATTGACGAGAAAGTTCATCGAGATCGTGGGGGGATCGATCTGGATGGCCGGCAGCAGGTCGGCATTCTCATCCGTCGTGATGGTCTCGCCCACGTTGATATCGGCAATGCCCGCGATCGTCACGATGTCGCCCGCGTGCGCCTCGGAAACTTCACTGCGCTTGAGCCCGTCCGCGACCATGACCTTCGCCACTTTGGCCGTGCGCACCGCCCCGTCCGTCGTCTTGATGAAGACTTTGTCGCCCGGCCGCGCGATGCCTTCATACACTCTTCCCACGGCGAGGCGGCCCAGATAGTTGTCGTACGCCAGACTGCTCGGCTGCATGCGGAAGGGTGCCGTCAGGTTCTGCTCGGCCTCCTGCACGTGTTCCATGATGAGATCGAAGAGGGGAGTCAGGTCCTCGGAGCGGTCTTCGATTGCGCGTTTGGCGATGCCTTCGCGCGCCACGGCGAAGATGTACGGAAAGTCGAGCTGCTGCTCGTTGGCCTTGAGGGCGATGAAGAGGTCGAAGACCTCGTCCACCACTTCCATGGGGCGTGCGGCGGGCTTGTCGATCTTGTTGATGACGACAATGGGCTTCAGTCCCAGCTCCAGCGATTTCTTGAGCACGAACTTGGTCTGCGGCATGGGTCCCTCCTGCGCGTCCACGACGAGCAGCACGCTATCCACCGTGCGCAGGATCCGTTCCACCTCCGAGCCGAAGTCCGCGTGCCCGGGGGTGTCGACGATGTTGATCTTGCAGTCCTTGTAGTGGATGGACGTGTTCTTGGCGTAGATGGTGATGCCGCGCTCTTTCTCCTGCACGTTACTGTCCATGATCAGCTCGCCCACCTCTTCGTAGTCCTTGAATGCGCCGCCCTGTTTCAGGAGCGCATCCACGAGCGTGGTCTTGCCGTGGTCGACGTGCGCGATGATGGCAATGTTCCGGATACTCATGGTGTCAGAATGCTCACTTGCCCGGCGAAGCCCAAAGGGCGAAGACGGGTGAATCCCATGTACTTTACCAGAATTTGGCACTTGCGGGAATACTCCCCCCCGTGGAAAGGCGAGATTTTTTGCCTGCGTTGGCGCGGAGAAGCGCGAAAGCGACGCTCGTGATCCACGCGCAACGGGTATACCATGGAACACTTTATGGCTTCTCTGTCACCGCCCGCCGGACACACGCGCCCCGCGAAGGCACGGCAATCCATTCTCTTTCACAGCCTGCTTGCCAACGTGCTGGTGTTCGGCGTCATCCTCGCGATGCAGCTTCTGGGCCTGTGGGGCGAGCTCTCGACCATCGCCGTGAGCGAGGTTTCTCTGCCGCAGACGGTGATCCTGACGGATGCGCGGGGCGGGGAGCTGCGTCGTCTCTACATGGAGCAGGACCGGCTCGAGCTGGCCGATGATGCGTTTCCGCAGTTCCTCCGGCAGGCGGTCGTGGCCATCGAGGACGAGCGGTTCTTCAGTCGCGGATGCGTCGATATCCGGGCCATCGGCCGGGCGCTGATCGCCAATGCGCAGCAGAGCAAGGCGCAGGGGGCCTCGACCATCACGCAGCAGCTCGTGGGCAACCTCTTCCTCGACCGCAGCGACAAGAGCTATGCACGCAAGTCGCTCGAGATTCTGCTCGCCTGCCGTCTGGAACACACGGTCAGCCGCGACCGGATCCTGAGCATGTACCTGAACCACATGGCGTTCGGCGGGGCGCTCTATGGCGCGGAAGAGGCGAGCCAGACGTACTTCGGCGTCAGTGCCCGTTCACTGACACTTGCCCAGTCCGCCGTTCTCGCTTCGCTGCTGCAGCGGCCGACGTACTTCAGCCCCTATGGCATCCACCTGCACACGGCCGTCACGCGCGAGGTGGCGGAGGCCGTCCGGCAGGGGCGCATCCGCTCGGTAGCAGAAATCCCTCCCGACCAAGTCACACCCGGTCTCATCGGCATCGAGCTGAATCCGTCGGGGTCCGGCGTGTACCTCGAGGGTCGCACCGATCTGGTGCTCCGGGCCATGCAGGACAGGGAATTCATCGGTGAGGCGCGCCGCCTCGCCGCCCTGAAGGAGCTCAAGTCGATGCAGTTCAATCGCCGGAAGGCAGCCGTCGTGATGCCGTACTTCTCCCTCTTCGTCGGCAGGCAGCTCAACGAGGGATCGGTGCGCGCGGACCGCCCGTGCGATGCCAGGGCCGGCGGCTGCATCGTCGAGACCACGCTCGATCCGGACCTGCAGGCGCTGGCCGAGCGGATCGTGCTCGAACACGCCGAGGAAATCCGGACGAAGTACCGTGCCCACAATATCGCGCTCGTCGCGGCCGACCGCGCAACCGGCGGAATCCTCGCGTACATCGGCAATGTGCGTTTCAGCGATACGGGCTCCGGCTCGATGATCGACATGGCGCGCGTGGCGCGCCAGCCCGGCAGTAGCTTCAAGCCCTTCGTGTACGCCGCCGCGTTCGCCGCCGGGATGAACCCCACGACGTTCCTGCTGGATGCGCCGCTCACACTCGGGCCGGATCAGCCGCGGAATTACGAGGGCGGGTACCGCGGCTGGACCCAGATCAGCCACGCGCTGGCGGCTTCGCGCAATATCCCGGCCATCCGCACGATGCTCATGATCGGCGGCGAAGAGCCGGTGCTCCAGATGGCCGCACGCACGGGCATCGTGACGCCGCTTCAGACGCTTGTGCGCTACCGCCGGTTGACGCCTGCGTTCACCTTCGGTTACCCGCTCGCCATCGGATCCGCCGAGGTGCCGCTGCTCGAGATGGTGCAGGGGTACCTGACCCTCGCCAATGCCGGATACAAGCGGCCGCTCACGACGATCCACAGCATCCATACGGTCGAGGGGATCCCCCTGGATCGCCGGATCGCCGACGGGGGAGTGCAGGCCATCGAATCCCTCCATGCGCGGTGGCTCACATCCATTCTGAGCGATACCCACATTCGTCCCACGCCCGGCTGGAACGAGGCGCTGACCGTTCCCGGCATTCAGACCGCCATGAAGACGGGCACTTCGGACCGTTGTGCAGGCATCGACCCCGCTTCCGGCCGGTGCATTCTGCTGCCGGGTGACCTGTGGACGCTGGGCTATAGCCCGGAGTTCGTGCTGGGCATCTGGGTGGGCAATGCAGATTACTCGCCCCTGTCGCCCACGGCCGACGGCATGAACGTGGTGGCGCCCCTGTGGAAGGAATTCATCGCAGGCGCGCACGCGCTTCGCCCCGACGGCCTGACATACTTTCCGCCGGAGCTGATCGAGAAGAAGAGGAGGGAGTAAGGAGGGGGAAAACCTCCATCCCGGGTCCTTCCTCTTTTTTTGACATTACCTCCATCCCCCGACCCCTTCCTCCACAAGAGGAAGGGGAGAAACAATGACAAACACAAACATTCCCCCTCTCTATGGAGAGGGGGTGAGGGGGAGAGGTTCAGTGAAAGAACATGCAAAAACCCCGCGCCCGTCTTTCGACGGAACACGGGGAATGCTGAGAGACGAATTAGGCTGCGACCACGTTTTCCGCCTTCGGACCCTTGTCGCCCTTCACGATGTCGAACGTCACAGTGTCGCCGACATTCATGCTGTCGTACTGCCCGTTGCAGGCACTGTTATGAAAAAATACATCGGCCGAACCGGGGACGGTGATAAACCCGTAACCCTTCTCGGTCTTCGTCTTGATAGTTCCTGTAGCCATACTGACTGGTGGGGAAAAATAATATGTCGAATGACGAGCCATGATAGACCGGTTTCGCTTCCTGCGCCACCGTTATCTTCGCAATATCGGTACCCCGAATTTCCGCCAGCAGAAGGGCAAAAGGGGAGGCCGGGGGTCAATACGCCGTGATCGAGTCCGTATCGCAGTGCTCGGGATCCTCGATGCACTTATCCAGAGCCGTGGTGCGCTCGGCACGCTTCTTGGCGAACTTGATCGTGGCGTCGAAGGTCTCTTTGGTGACGGTCGAGATCGTGGAACCGAACACCGGCACGTACTCGGTGGCGTACTCCAGCCCCTTGCCCAGGTACACGGCGCCGTGCAGCACCTTGGCTTTTCCGGCATCGATGCGGCCCTCGGCGAGCAGCTTGTTGATCTCGTCGATCTTGCCCGCCACTTCTTTGTACTCGTCGTAGACCTTCTTCAGCTTTTCCACCTGCTCGTTGAGCGCCTCGTACTGCTCAGAGGCTTTGTCATACTTGCCCTTCATCCACTCCAGGTTCTCGATGCCGCGCTTCAGATCTTTGCCGGTGCTCTCTTCCAGATACTTGAGCCCGCGCTTGGCCATCTCTTCTTTGTACTTTTCCACGTCCTCGCCATAGAGATCGTCGAAGGTATCGCTGGCGAAGCCGCCGGCCCCCTCTTTCATCTGATCCATGAGGGAGTTGGCGTACTCATCCAGGCGCTTGCTGGTCTCTTGCTGGTCCTTGATTTCCTCCATCTTCTTGAGCTGCTCATTCAGGCTCATCGTGGGATTTTGGTTGCGCAGGGCCACGAACTGCCGCGCGATCTCGGATTTCACGTCCTCGTCGTCGACGTCCGCCATGATCGCCTCGCGCTCGGTCTTGAAGTACTGGCCCGCTACTCCCGCAGGCGCGAACTCGAACAGGTCCTTCTGCTTCTTCAAAAGCTCCTTCAATTTGTCCTGTGCATCTTTATCATCGGGATTCTTGCCTGCCTCGCTCTTGGCGGCCTCCACCTCTTCCGAAATATTCTTGAGCCCGTCCGTCGTGATGCTTTCGCCCACGCCCTCTTTGCATTTCTGGAACGCAGAGCCCGAGAGCTTTCTGCATCCATCCGGGTCGGCATGCTTCACGGCCGCGCCCAGAATGCACTCCTCGCGCGTGTACGACATCAGCCCGCCCTTGATCTGGTCGCAGGCGCTGTAGTCACCCGTGTTCTCTGCGATGAGCAGGTAGCACTTGTCGCGCGGGGGGTTAGAGCCTTTGAAGCCCTCTCCCTTGATGTTCTCGCACTCCTCCACCTGACCTTCCTGAATGGCGGCCGCCTGGTAGCAGTGATCGGCATCGGGGAGGAAATCGCACATCACGGCCATCAGCTCGCCCAGGCAACCCGAGAGGAAGAGCGGCGCGACGAGGAGAATGAAGAGGGAGAAGATTTTTTTCATGGGAGGGAAGGGAAGCTGGTAGCTGAGAGCTGTGAGCTGAGAGAAAACGATAGAGATTCAGCGACGACGGATGAGGATCAGGAGAAACCAAACTACGGCAAGCGCGCTCACGACGGCGGACGCGATGAGGAATGGCATGGCCAGCGATCCGATGATGCCGCGTGCGATGTCGGTGTAGGGCTTTTCGCGGTAGGCCAGCTGATAGCCGAACGCGAGTGCGGGGAGGGCGACTGCCAGCACAACGAGGGGATTCAGGATCTTAAACCTGCGTAACCCCACGATCCGCTTGAGCAGGGCCACGATGTACATGACGATCAGCCCGACGAGCGCGAGCGCGGGTCCCACCGCAATGCCATACGTATCGAAGATGTCCTTCAGTTGCGCATTGCTGACCACGAGTGCAGATGGCTTTTGCAGGAAGTACGCGGCTGCGTACACCGCGACAAAGAGGAGCGCCCAGAGTAGTGGTCCCCAACCGGAGTGCAGAACACCGCGGGATTGAGGATTGGAGTCGGTCATGTCAAAAAGGGGGATAGCGGAGAGCAGCATAGCGGACGGATTTGGGAAGCACACGGACCGCTCTTGCTGCCGGGTGAACGCCTATTTGTTAAATTGATTAAATAATGTTATAATACTGAAATGGATAAAACCCATCTCTCTCATCGCAAACTGATAGGAATCGCCGCTTTGGTAATGGCAGGGCTGACCACATTTGCCGTCGGACGTTCTTCGGACTTTCGCGCGGATGTCTCGGGCAGCTGCGGCGCTGCGTCCGTTTCGACGGATACCTTTATCAAGACGTACCGCATGCGCGATCGGGCCGAGGGGTACGGCGTTTTGAGTACGAAAGACGGAGGATACCTCGTCACCGGCGACACCACGTGGAGCAGCGGCATGGGGGTATGGAACGCTTTCATCGTCCGGACCGATGCGAAAGGCACGGCCCTGTGGAGCCGCCAGTTCGGCAGCCAGAGCGCGGCGCAGGGCGTGCTCACAGAAACGAAGCGCCTCTCCGTGCAAACGACGGATGGCAATTTCGTCGTGGCGGGGGACATCATCGATTTCTACGACGCTGCGTATGAGGACAGAAAAGAAGGCTGGGGGGATGTGCTCGTTACGAAGGTGAACACCAGTGGAAAAGTAATGTGGTCCACGATGGTCGGCGACTACAGCATGGATTTTCCGCAGAAGTTGTGGGCGACCTCCGACGGTGGCGTGATCCTGCTCGCCAAATTCAAGAAGACCGGATTCGGGGAGGACGTTGCAGATTTCGATGCCGTCCCTGACTACAGCGCCGTCATCAAGTTCGCCGCGGACGGCAAAGTGCAGTGGAGCAAGAAAATGAATTGGACCGCGACCGACATGGAGTACCTCTCAGACGGCAGCTTCATCGCGTTGGCCGCCATCGATCCGCGCGCAGGGGGGACAGATATGGCGACGGGCACACTGCCGACCGTCATCAAATTGGATAGCAAGTTGAAGGTGGCCTGGGCCAGGAGTATCGAGGCCCCGTCCATAGGATTTGCGATGCCGACGGGCACCTCGAAAGCAACCATGAAAATCAATCAGATGACCATCCGCGTGCCCGGGGGCGATTTTAAGTCCGTGGAACAAACGCCCGACGGCGGGTTCATTGCGTTCGGACGCTATCTCAATGCCGCGCAACTTCTGGGCGGCAACGCAGGTGCGATGATCAAGAGCCCCACCGATCCCATTGCTACCGTGGCCGTGAAGGTGAACGCGCAGGGGGTGTACCAGTGGGCCCGGAGCGTCAAGACCGCCAATGGTTCCCTTGGGTTGGACCTGAAAGCCGTGAAGACGAGTGACGGCGCGTTCGTCATCATGCACACGGTCACGCGCAAGGCCGGGTCAAAAAATCTCGCGGATTTCGCGGGCAATGTGGAGGTGATGAAGGTGGACAGCGAAATGAACCCGCGGTGGGTGAAGAAGATCGATCTCGAGCGGGATGCCGCGGGCTTCGATCTGCAGCCGACGAAGGACGGCGGTGTCGCGCTGTCGGGCAGAATCATCACGACCGAGGAGCACATGATCATGGGGAGCATGGAGCCGTACGAAGAAACGCTCCTGATTAAAGCGGATACCAACGGGAACGTGAGCGGGGCTGGTGTGATCGCGGATGGCGGCCCGGTGACGGCCGCGGACCAGACTTCGCAGCTGATCATGCAGAACATGAGTGCGGGCACGGAAGAGCTGAAGCTGCCGGTCAATAAGAAGGTGAAGGCCGTGCTCTCGGACATCAAAGACAAAGAGCGCACCATCGCGGCCCCTGTCACAACGACGGTGACGCCGGTGTGCAGCACGCTGAGTACCGGAAATTCCACGACGAAGGTCGCAAGCTCGAAGGCCAAGACCGGAAGTTCGACCGTGAGGAACAGGAGTTCGAGAAAGTCCTCCACCAGTCAGCCAACCGCTCCGGTCACGGCTCCCACGGCCGCCACGTACCCGCAGATCAATTTCGACAACGCCAAAGAAGCCCAAATCGAAACCGAGAAGAGCCGGCAGATCCATGCGGAGTTGCTCCCGATCCTCCAAAAAGTGTTCAGCGAGGTGAAGATGACTGATAACACAAGCGGCCTCTGGCTTACGTACCTCTTCCCCCGTCAGGCGACCGTTGCCGATCGCGAAGCGGTGCAGAAGGCGCTCGTGGCGCTCAACTACAAAGTGGATGAAGCCGAAGGCGGGGTGCTGCATGTCTCCAAAGTCGGCCGGTCGCTCAGGATGACCTTCTCCATCAACAATTCCATGATGGGGAAACTGGAGGTGATGCTGTGAGGGATCATTGTTCAGCCCGCGGCCAGGAACGGCCGCTTCTCTCTGTGATAAATATTGTCCCCCCGAACCCAGCAGCAGCCCTTCGTGGCTGCGGTTTCTGTGTCAGACTTCATCACTTTCCGGGGACGGCCGCATCTGCGAATACGACCAGCCGTTCGCTGTAGTTTTTTCGAGCTGCATCCCAGGTTCCGCTGCAGGTCACCAGATTCAGATATCTTCCGTCATTCTTCTGAAAGAGATCAGGAGCGTACTCATTGGGCTGAAACGTACGAATTTCCCGTACAATAAAAGGAAGAGTCTTTCCTTTGTTCGTCTCGACAGACAGAACGTCCCCCTTGCGCAATTTGTCCAAATGCTGAAACACTGCCGTTTTTCCGCCATACCAGTCCAGATGCCCGGCCAGCACGGCGCTGCCCTTCTCTCCCGGCTTTGACCCAAGATCGTACCATCCCACATTGTCAGGATTGCTGGGCACATCCATGACCCCCGTTGATGTCAAACCAACGGGCTCGATAACGGCATCCACGTTGATGCGCGGAATCTTCAGACGTACAGGGGGATCTGCATTCTCTTTGAGTTGTTGCAGGAAAGCGGTTCTCTGCACGAATTTCTGCGCGACTGCCTGCAGATCCGATCGAAGAGCGGGTTCATGAAGCTGGCACGTGGATGCACATCCTATGTTAGCGATCAAAAGCAGCGCCGCCCTTGAGAGAATTTCTATAGACATTCAGGAAGAGTGAAGAAAAATTCCGAAGCAGTGTTTCGAAGGAGCTCTCAAAGGTTTCTTGTGTCATGCCTGTTCCGCCTGGGCCCACTCCCGTTATTGGCAGGAGCGGCGTTGGGGCGGGCGGAAGAACGTATGGTGCCGGGGGTGCGATCACAGAACGAGCAGACGACGCCGCAGACGAAGCGGCTGAAGAAGAGCGGGAGGAGCTGCTGACGAGCGATCGTGCGCTGCTGCTTCTCGCACTCGACGTTTGCACACTGCTGCTGATTGACTGCGATGAAGCTGCGGATGACAGCGACGAACTGCTGGAGGTGACCGATGAGCTTGTGGCGCTGCTCGGCGACGATGACGCAGCCGTGCAGATCGTCATGGTGACCGTATCGGTCGTCACTGTGCCGCCGAATGCCAGGGCCATTCCTGTCCAGGTGCTGTTCGCACCCACCGTAATGCCTGCAGGGTCCATGACGATTCCTGCGAACGTCGTATTGGCGGCAAGCGTCGTGGCCTGGGTCGGTGTCCAAAATACATTGCACGCCGATGTGCCGACCATGGTGACGATCGCGCCGGCCGTCGATGTCAGCGCGCCACTGGGCCTGAAGATGTACGTTCCGTTGCCGTTGAGAACAAGCGGACCTCCGACATTCATCGCTCCCACGCTGCAGTACACTCCGGGAACGTAGATGCCGGCGGGACCGTGTGTCGTATCCGTCGAGAGGTTGATAGCTCCGCCCCCGAACGTGAATGTGCACGGCTGAGAAGCCAAGGCAGAGATGGCGGTGCCCTGATCCGTTCCTGCCAGAGCATAGGGGGCGACGGATCCGTAGTGCGTATGAAGTCCTGTGGGAGTGACTGCCGGTCCCGTGGTAAAACCTATGTCTCCATTGATCGCCGATCCTGCAGTGGTGTTGGTGAAGGTGCTGGAAAGAACGGCATACGTTGCCGCGGCTCCCAGAGATGGCGTCACCGCTGCATGTGCGGCAGGAACGAAGGGTACGATCATCGAAACGACCAGAAACAAGGCAAGAATGTCTTTGGTGAACTTCCATCGAAGAATTCCTTCCCGGGTAGTGATTTTGCGGGCGAATGGGAGGGTCAACATGTTTGGATGGAGAAAGAAGATGTATCGTAATCCTTATTCATAAAATAGCAAGTAACTGCTGCGGCTCCATTCTCCGCTATGATTCCGGCATGAGAAGACGCAAAGGGCACAACACTCTTGGATGTATCGTGCTTCTCTGCGGATTGTTCGTGCCTTTCTGGTATGCGGAAGCTGTTGCCGCCCCGCCATTCCCGGACATGGAGAAATCGTGGTACGGCTACCAGGAGAGCGTTCAGTACCTCAAAGACAAAGGTTCCATTGGCGGCTACCCCGATGGATTGTTTCATCCCAAAGACACGGTCAACCGCGCGGAGTTCCTGAAGCTTGTCTTCCGCTCCAAGGGGGCCGCGGAACCGGTCACGGAAGAGTGCTTCGCCGATGTTCCGTCCGATGCGTGGTTCGCGCCGTTCGTGTGCGCGGCCAAGCGGCGTGGAATTATTCAGGGCTACACGGTGGGTTCGCGGCAGATCTTTAAGCCCGAGCAGCCGATCATTTTCGCGGAGGCCATCAAGATGGCGGTGCTTTCGTACGGCAGCGAAATTGCCGAAGGCAGCGGAGAGCACTGGTATCAGCCGTACGTGGATGAACTCGAAGCGAAGAAGATCCTTGCGAGCTGGTCCTATATTCCGTGGGCGTCCATCACGCGCGAGCGCGCCGCCGACCTGATCGCTCGCTACGTGCGGCACGATGAAGACCGCGTGATCCCCCATCTCTCGCCCGGATGCGGCAAATCCCCACGGAACTCCTCGCTCACGCTCTTGGTCGGGGGGCAGGAGAGAACGTATCTGCTCACACAGCCCTCCAATGCCGGCGCCAATACCCCCGTACCGCTGATCGTCGCCTTCCACGGCCGCACCAACGGTAACGCGCAGGTGCGCGCCTACTTCGGTTTGGACCGTGCGGCTTCCGATTCCTTCATCGCCTATCCGTCCGGCATTGCGAACGGCAACGGCAGTTACTCGTGGTCGGATCCCGGCGACAAGGCACAGGATCTGCGCGACTTCGCGTTGTTTGACGCGATTGTGCAGGAAATCGGGAACAGCGCCTGCATCGACTTGGACCGCATCTACGTCGTCGGACATTCGCTGGGGGCGTGGTTTGCCAACTCCGTCGCGTGCGCGCGCGGGGGAGTGGTGCGCGCCTCGGCAACCGTGGGCGGGTCCACGACCATGAAGAATTGCACGGGTCCCTCGGCCGCGATGATCATCAATAATCCCAAAGACACGCTTTCGTCTGAAACGACTGCCGAGGCTATGCGCGATATCCGCATCACGGCGAATACGTGTTCGCCTGTGAGCGCAAAAACGGAGCCTTCATCCCTCTCGTGCATGCAGTACGCCGATTGCCCGTTAAACCCCGTTGTCTTCTGCCCGCATACCATCGATCGCGATCATAACGGAGAGTACTACCCGCACGTCTGGCCGCAGGGCACCGCGCAGGCGATGGTGAAGTTTTTTGAGGGGTTGTAGGGGAAATTGGGGATAATTGTTCTGTCCGCGGCCAGGAACGGCCGCGTCTATGTGTGTGATAAATATTGCCCCACCAACCCAGCAGCACCCCTTCGCGGGTGCGGTTTTTTATGGTGAGCGGGTGCGGCTACCTGCGTATGTGGCCGGATGGTACCGCGCAGGCGATGGTGAGGTTTTTTGAGGGGTTGTAGAGGAAATTGGCGGTAATTGTTCTGTCCGCGGCCAGGAACGGCCGCGTCTATGTGGGGTAAATATCGTTCCACGTACCCCTAGCAGCACCCCTTCGCGGGTGCGGCTTCTTGCGAGTGTGGCCGCAGGGTACCGCGCAGGCGATGGTGAAGTTTTTTGAGGGGTTGTGAGTGGGAAGTTGGAGCTTATGTTGTAAGATGTGGGGTTGCTGCACATCGTAGCGGTTCAAAGAATCGGTCTCTTCTCGCGGCATGAACTGCATTATTTTATGAATATAAAATGGCATGAAAGTGGCATTTAGAACAATTATTTACCAGTAAGATCATTTTTGAAAAAAATGGCATTACTGATATCATTTGCCCATGAAAATTCATTTACCAAATAGCGCACATTTGAGGAACATCGAAGCTTTCCTAAGAAGTTTTGATCCATCAAATCCAGAGGTTCTAAAAATTACTACCGATAAAAATTGGATTTCCGTTCATCCAGTTGCTATTGCAATGCTTGCTGCACTCGCAGCTAAAGTTGGAACTGAAAATATTGTTTGTGAAGAATTTAGGGCAAAATCAGGTCATTATTTTGATCGTATCGGATTATTTAAAAGATTGGGTGTAAAGTCAGAAAAGAAAATTGAGGAACATGAAGAATCTGGAAGATTTATTCCAATTCGGCAAATAAAAACTTCAACAGAACAATCAAAATTTATGGGAATGTTCCCTTGACGCCTAGTAAGTAGAGGAGTAGCCTTGAGGCACTTCCCTACCACTAGCTATGAAACAGCATCTCATCACCATCAAAGAGTTTCAGGAGAAATTCCCCGACGATGCAACGTGTCTCCTGCATCTCTTCAATCAGGAGTTCCCGCATCCGAAGTGCGACAAGTGCGGAAAGGTCGGACAGTTCTCGCAGAATACGAATCGCGCTTGCTTCTCTTGCTCCTGCGGTCAGTCACACATTTACCCGAAGGCTGGAACGATATTTGAGAAGTCGTCCACATCCTTACATGACTGGTTCTATGCAATCTTCCTCATGTCCGTATCGAGGAACGGAGTCGCTTGCCGTGAATTGCAGCGTCACATCGGCGTAACTCTCAAGACTGCTTACAGGATGCAGAAGCAAATACGCTCCATGATGCAGGAGCTTCCGCCGTACATGAGTGGAGAGGTTGAGGCAGACGAAACGATGGTAGGAGGCAAGCGGAAGGGTAGGAGAGGACGTGGAGCCGCAGGAAAGACTGTTGTGTTCGGGAAGCTGGAACGTGGCACAAAGAGAGTGAGCACGGCCATTGTTCCGAACGTGAAGGCCGCTACCCTACTTCCCCACTTCACCGATAGTGTAGCCAAGGGTACGAAGCTCATTACGGACGAGCTCAAGAGCTACAGAAAGATTGCTAGGATCGAAGGCATGGAGCATGACACGGTGAATCACGGTTCAGGTCAGTATGTGAAAGGCTCGACGCACACGAACACCATCGAAAACTTCTGGGGACAACTCAAGCGGTCACTCGATGGAACGCACCACGTTATTTCCCCGAAGTGGCTTCACCTTTACGTTTCAGAATTCGCTTTCCGGTATAACCATCGCTTGGTTCCGGTTCCGATGTTCGACCTGCTCCTGTCCCGTGTCTCGTACATGACAACGCGAGTAGAGCGTCAAATCGGAGCCTATCGCTGGCCTGTATAGTCGGTTTCTCGGACTTCTTCTTCATGCAAAAAAGCCTACCACTAAGTCAGGAAAATTGATATAATTGGGCAGAAAGCGAGAGGCATATCCGTACGGATGATAGAGACAGCGTCAACTTTGGACATCGACGCTGGTAGAGACTCCATCTGTATGCCCCTCGCCTTTTGTCCGTGTGTACAGTCCCTCCTGCATTTTTTGAACTGGAAGTTCTGTACGCTCGATGGCGCGGTTGAGAAAGTTATACATGGCATTTGGTTTGATTTCTTTGCCAAGGTCATTAGAAACCTTCGATGCAATCAGCTTGTAGTGAAGTGGTTCGGAGGCCAGAGCACGCAAAACAGCATCACCCATTTCCTTCCGTTTCTTCTCAGTAGCAGACTCTGAATTACCAGTAAGCAGTCGCTCAGTTATACATAGAGCTTCCAACTCAGTCTTCCACTGTGTGATTTTCTCTTCATACTGTTTGATCTTCTTTGACAATTCATCCTTCTTGCCAGTGATGTCTTCGGTGGTTATAGTCCCCATAGAAACGATTGGAAAAGAGTTCGTGATTGCCAACACGGTCACGGTACTCTTTTCCTTTTTCCGTTACAAGTGACGCGTCACACTTTTAGTGTGGCAAAAAAACTGTGATATGTTTCTGTAACAATCAGTGCGAAACCGCTGATCTTTTGGAAATCAAGAACTGAATATCATGAGTCCTATGATGATCACAGCGGCGGCCACTACCAATGGCCACAATAAACCTGCAACCCATGCGGCAATTAGTGCTGGTAACCAGCCAATAGCAAGACCTATAAGAAATCCCCATGAGAAAAGGGCATAAATCCAAACACCAATAAACGTAAGTAGGCCGACGATTATTGCGACGATAAAGTAAATAGGATGATCATCCATTGCGTCCTTATACTATTCCTTTGCGTGTTATCTTTGCAATACTAGTCGTGAGGGGAACATTCCCAAATTTATTACTGATATTATTCCGCTTCTTCATTTGAAGAAAAAATATCAAGTCGATACTATCGTCTATGTCTTGGGAGAACTAATGAGAAATGTTCTTGAACATTCTGAAGCTCAAAATGGGGCATTCGTTTGTGCTCAATATAACAAAGAAAAGAACAGAATTTGGATTGGTATCGCAGATATTGGAATTGGCATAAAGGCCTCTCTTGGAAAACATCATTTCTCGGATTCTAATCTTGAAGCCATTAGACTTGCTTTATGGCCAGGTATTACCGGGACTACAAAGAGAATAGGTGGTAATGATCAAAATGCAGGAGTCGGGCTGTTTTTTACAAAATCCATTGCAAAAGTTAATAGAGATTACTTCATGATCTATAGTGGAGATGCTATGTATAAATTGCACATGGCCCCAAAAAGAAAGAAAATTAGATTTTATCCAGACGCTTTTAAGGAAAAACATAAACGTATGCAGAATCTTCCTTTTTGGAGGGGGACTGTTGTGGGCATCAATATTACTTTGAATCAAACTCAGGAATTTGATTCATTAATAAGAATACTGCTCGATATATTGCCTCAAGCAATCTCGGAGAGAAATCGAGAAAAATATAAGTTGCCAAAGTTTATATGAAGATTATTGTTTTTGAAAAAACTGGCAGATTCGCGGAGAATAAAGATGCCGCAAGAGATATGAGAATAAACGATATATTTCCTTCTCTGAAAAATGGAGAAGAGGTTATTTTGGATTTTATAAATGTAAGTTCTGCAACACAATCTTTCATTCATGCTTTAATCAGTGACGCGATTAGAGAATTTGGAAGTGATGTATTGGACAAAATTATCTTCAAGCATTGCAATGCAAGTATCAAGGAATTAATTAAAACAGTTGCGATTTATGTTCAGGCTGGACTTGGAAACGACAATTAATCCAAGTACCAATTATTAATTTATTTATTCCTTGTATTAGTTTTTTATTTGAAAGAGTGCCCGTCTCTTGGCTTACTCGCTACGCTCGTTCGCTCGGGACACGCTACTTCCTCATAAGCAGATCCGTGAGGGTCTTCTCGTAGAAATGCTTTTGATCCGCAATGGATTTCTTTTCTTCCACCCACTCCTGCCACCTTTCATCGGCGGGCGCTTTCGCGCTCTCTTGAAGGACTAGGCCGTACACATCACCCGAGAGCATTTTCAGCTCCAGCATGTCGATGCGCGAGTTTGGCAGCGCATTGAGCCGCCGGTTCAGCCGGAAGATCGCCTGCTCCACGGGGAACACGGTCGCCACGGCGTACATCCAGACAAACGCGACAACGAGATACCGTACGATGTCCGTTTTCTCTTTCTGGAATAACGCGGCAATCAGACGCATGAAGAGGAAGATAGTGAAGATGACCGTGTATGCCGCAAAAAACTTCTCGTAACTGAACCCATAGTAAAACACGTACATGCCCATGCGTTTCGCCGCAGAAAGGAGCAGGAACAGCGATGCAAACATGAACACGGTCAAAATGTTCTGCACGTGTTTCGACGTGCGGCGGTAATACAACACATACAGGAGGACATTGATGCCGCTCAAAAAGAACAGCTGCCAGAAGCCGCTTTTCACCAGTCTCTCCGTCGAGAGAAACTCCGTCGGCAGCACATACACCCACAGCGTTTTCAGCTGTGTGAACAGGAAGAGCACATAGAGGACCAGGATGCCGCCGAGGACGATGCCCGACACCACGGCATCCATGTGTTTCGTTTCTTTCTGCACCGAAAATTCCTCTTCTTTCGTCCACTGGAGTAAGCCTGCAAGCATCACAATGGTGAGCACGACGAAGACCACGCACTTGAAGAGTGTTTCCAGCTCAATCAGATTCAACACGAACTCCTTCACGCTCTGCATCATTGCCGCGAATGCGGCATCGGCGCTCGAGAGCAGGGGAATGAAGAGAATCAGTGAAACGAAGACCAGAATGGCAAGACCGATCACGATGCGTTTGATCAGATCGGATTGTCTCTTGCCCCCGGGGATCAGCGCGTGCGCAATTGTCGAGATGCCCGGTTCGATCTGCAACACGAAGCCAAACCCGCGTTCAATCATCCTCCAGATCCACAAGCGGTTCCACGCGACGCTTTCATGATGCTTGGTGGAAGTGATGATGAAGTACGAAACGAAGAGCAGCGGCAGCACGAGCATGTTCACCGCCTTGATGTAGGGGTTCTCGTAGAGGGAGAAACTGAGTGCGATGAGCAGTAAGGGAACCAGCCACACGTACTCCCGTGCGCCCGGGCGCTCTGGGCGTCCGGCGTGGGTGTAGAGACAGAGGAGGGCAACAACGAACACCGTCAGGTTCCAACCGAGTGCAGAGACGTCCTTCGTCCAGATGCCCCACAGGGTCAGAATCCAATACAGAGAAAGGAAAATCGTCGCAAAGACGGCTTCGCGCTTCGTTATGGTGAACATAGACCCGTATTCTAGCGCGGGGCGGTCAGACATCCAAGAGGGGGGATCCTTCGGTTTTTGGCCTGCACGACAGTCAGGGAAAGTTCAATAGTTCGTCACGTCCCACGCGGCTCACGTAAAATCGCTTCTCGCTTTTTTGCATGTCATTGGAGTTCGAATCTGGTGGCGGTGCCACGTGATCGCGAGCCACTGCGAGCGATTTTACGTGGCTGCAGTTGTTGAACAAAATACGAACGGAATTGAGCTGAACGACCGGCGGCGGCCGCAAAACTTCGCGCGCCCGGCCGCCGCCGCACTACCGAATGGCTGGCCGTTTCCAGGCGATTTCCAGCTGCTCTAAACAAACGAAACAAACCCCGCCCTTTCTCCCTCCCGTCAAGTTGAAGCAACTTACATCTGCCGCGAATATTGTCAAAAAGAAAGGGCGGGGCTACCATTCCCTCCGGTTTCCTCCCTCCCCATGCAACGCCTCAAGTTCCTCGCCGCAGTCTTCACCTGTTCCTTCGGTTTGGTGCTGCTCGTTGGCATCGTGTACGCAGGATCTTTATCTCCTTCTGCGAGTCCCGCCGCCACGAGCTACACGCTCTCGAACATCTACACGCGATTGTCCACGAACGCGACCGCAACGCTTGCCGATCACGACTTCTCGCCCTCGGGCTCTCCGGCGGAAAGTCTCTATACCTTCACACAGATCTACGACGCGATTCCGACGATTGATGCCGCGAAAGTCCTCTCGGGAACCACGTACCTCGGAGTCGCTGGCTCCATTGCGACCCGTACGCTCTCTGCTGCGAACGACACCGTGAGCGCCGGGTACTACGCAGCCACCACACTCTCGGCGGTCGACAGCGACCTCATTATTGGCAACATTATGACTGGTGTCACGCTCTTCGGCGTCACGGGCACGGGGACGTCGCGGAACTACCCCGGCAGCGGCTGGACGCCCAACCCTTCCGGCGACGGCTCGACGGACTTGACGCAGGCCGCGTGCGCGGGAGCTTCCGGCTGGTACTGGTTCGAGGACGGCAACGGTGACGGAGACTCTACGGACCCCGAAGACGGCGTGTGCGTGCAAGGGACGCACCAGGCGGCGGCGGGGAGCTGGAATGGCGACGAATCCACGACGGAGCGTGACAATACCTACATCGCCGCGTACACCTGCAGCGGCAACTTCCCGACGAATGGCACGGTGGCAACCTACAGCGGCTCCGGCGCAGGCGTTGCCGACACCACCTGGAACGCTGGCGACTGCGCGCTCTGCCAGGCCGACTGCTACGACGGCAAGAAGGACCTCCCGGACCAAAACGGCTACGTCTCGCCCATGGAGGACATTGCCGGGCACAACGGGCCCATCACGCCGGAAGTCCTCAAGAACTGGAAAGGCACGAGGCTGCCAACCTCAAACGACTTCTTCAGCTTCT
This sequence comes from Candidatus Peribacter sp., assembly GCA_030647195.1. Classification (GTDB taxonomy): domain Bacteria; phylum Patescibacteriota; class Gracilibacteria; order Peribacterales; family Peribacteraceae; genus Peribacter. The sequence goes on from JAUSKD010000003.1 coordinate 101,990, forward strand.
GCGGGTTCAAGGACGGATATATAGCAGGGGATAACTACAGCACCTCCTGCTCATCGGATACTCTGTACGGCAGCTACGGTGGCATGGTGGGCAGGACGGGCGAATGCATGGACCTGAGCAATACCAACGCATATGAGTGGCTCTCCGAGCAGGGCTACTACTATCACGCGCGGGTAGCCGGGTTCTACGCCTGCTCGAACTTCGATG
>JAUSKD010000001.1 GCA_030647195.1 Candidatus Peribacter sp.
GCAACCGGCTACCCAGCAACAGCAGCAACCGACGGCACTCCAGGGAATGGGGCAACCCCAGCCCGGCAGCCTGCCCGATGTGATGAACTTCCGTCTGGAGGCGGCACCGCAGGCCAACCAGCTCTTCACGGTCACCGCCCGGTGGGAGTACGACCCCGCAACACCGGAAGGCGCGTTCATCGTCGTGCGCCAGAGCCGTGACGGCGGCCGGACCTTCAGCGCGCCGGAATTTCTGCCGGGGAATCTGGACGGCGTGCAGATCCCGAACGTCACGCCGCAGAACTTCGGACTCATGGTGTACGTCACCGATGCCTCGGGTCATTCCTCGACCGGCGTATTCCGCTCGATCTTCACCTGGAATACTCCGCAAATGCCCGTGGCCCCGACCGCCGCAGTCGTCACTTCTTCCGCAAGCTCGAAAGCCGTGTCATCGACTTCGGCCCTGACCGCGCCCGAAACCCCCAAAGCCAAGCGTCTGACGCAAACCGGCGCAGGCGCCTTGCTCGGGCTGGCCGCGCTCGGAGCGTTCGTCGGCTGGAAGAGGTCGCGAAAGACGAAAACTGCCTGAGAAAGAGGGTGACTGCCGTCGGAATGACTCTGTACAGTACGGGGCTCTATGCAGATGCCCCACCGGTTCCGGCGTGCCCTGCTCATCCTCTGCGTCATGCTCGCAGGTGCATCATTTGTACTCGTTCGTGAGCTCAGGCGCATTCCCGACGGGCATCTGGCCGTGCATTTTTTCGACGTCGGTCAGGGGGATAGCGCACTGCTCGTAAGCCCGTCGGGCAAAACAGTGCTCATCGACGGCGGCCCGGATCTCTCTGCTCTCGAGGCGCTGGGGAGAGCTCTGCCGCTCTCGCGCCGGTCCATCGATCTGCTGATCCTCTCGCACCCCGACCCCGATCACTTCATTGCATTCCCGGAAGTGCTGCGGAGGTTTGAAGTGGGTGCACTGTTGCTCCCTGCGATTCAGAATGACGAGGAGCCATACCGGGCGTTGCTCGCGATCGCGCGGGAACGGGGCGTGGCCCTCGTTAAAGCGGACCCCAAGCGGGATATCGACCTCAACGACGGCGTCACGCTCGATATCCTCTGGCCGCCCGATCCCGTTCCTTCGATGGAGGACAATGACGCCTCTGTGATCGTGCGTGCTTCCTACGGCACGGGGTCCATCCTCTTCACAGGGGACCTGAGTGTGAAGGGGGAAGAAACATTGCTGGCTTCCGGCATCGACGTCTCGGCACAGGTGCTGAAAATCGGCCATCACGGCAGCCGCTTCAGCTCTTCGGATTCCTTCCTCGCCGCCGTGCATCCCCGCCTTGCGGTGATCTCGGTCGGCAAAGACAACCACTACGGACACCCGAATCCGGAGACGCTGGAACGGCTTACAAAAGCCGGGATCCCGGTGCGCACCACGGCGGAGGAAGGGGAGATCGATCTTACGTTCTGATTATGCCGGGCTCTCTTTGCCCTGCAGGACCGTCACCATCGCCTCAAGGACTGCAGCGGGATGCTGCGAGAGGCCGCGGAGATTCGGAAACGCATCCAAAAGTATTTGTGCGACTGCTGCCGGCTCCTGCCCGTGGTACAGGTCCGCCGGTGACACACCCAGACAATCTGCAATTACGCGCGCCACTCTTCCCTGATACGTGGAGTCGAAGCACATCTGCCGGTCGCCATTCTGAAACCGTACGCCGGATTCCGCCGATCCATGCATAAACCCGGTGAATACCTGCAACACGTCACGCTGGTACGCTGCGGCAGATGTGTCGTGCGGTTCTGGTTCGCGCCCGATGACATCACTCCACCCCTGTTCGGGACGCAGATATCCCCACACATACAGAGCAGCAAAAAACTCAGGGTGTTGTGCAATTGCCGCATCATCGATTTCTTCTCTCCTGATCCCGGAGCTTGGCTCTTTTCCAATGATGCGTTCCATCGCGTTTCGCAAAGATCGTCCTGCATCATTATTGGGATATTCCGGAATGTGGAACACCTTGCCCCCCACGCGCATAGGTTTCGACAACCTAAACCCTGTTTCCGGAATGTTATGCATGCAGGCCTCGATGGCCGTACGGACCTCGGAGAGTGCTTGTTTGAGAAGACTGTCGGCGTGCTCCGTCGCCGCATCGGGGGCGAAAATGGAGAATTCCTGTGGTGCGGGGGATGGCTGTTTCATAGGAGGGCGAGGCTAGCAGAATCCCATGGAATGTTCGAGCGTCGGGACCCAAAATTAGTCCCTGAGCTAACTGGCTTCCATAAGCCCCTGGAGCGTACTATAAGCCTGTGAAAGCCCTTCTCCTCCTCGCAGGACAGAGCAAGCGTTTCTGGCCGCTCCACGAGAAATCTCTCTTCCCCATTTGTGGGAAGACGCTCCTCGAAATCCAAGTGGGGAATTTGCGTGCCGCGGGTGTGAAAGAAATCGTTCTTGTGGGTGGCCGCCACAATCTGGAACAGGCCAAAAAGATACAGCCGGACTTGCAGGTGATTGAGCAGGAAGATCTCTCCCTCGGCATGCGGGGGGCGCTCTTGAGCGCACTGCCACTGTCGTTCGCGAACGACGTGGCACTGCCTTCCATCGAAAGAGAACCGGTGATGATCGTCGGGGGGAATGATGTTGTGGAACCGCAGGCGTACAAAGCACTTATGGAAGCGGCTCAGAAGAAGGGGACCGACGGAGCGCTCCTCGCCAAACGCGTCTCAACCTACTTCCCCGGTGGTTACCTCAAGCTCAACGGGGAACGGATTGAAACAATTATTGAAAAGCCGGGGGCCGGAAAGGAGCCGAGCGATCTTGTCACGATCGTCGCCCACGTCCACAACAGTCCGGAGGAGCTCCTGAGCACGCTTCAGAAGACCAAACCCACGCGCGACGACGGATATGAGCAAGCACTCGCCGCTCTTTTCAAAACAAAGACATATTGTGCCGTTCCGTACGAAGGCCCCTGGCTCCCCGTGAAATATCCCTGGCACCTGATAGCGCTCCTGCAACACGAATTGAAGAAGATCCAAAAACCGTCCATTCATCCGACCGCCGTTATTCATCCGACCGCCGTCATCGACGGCAATGTCATTCTGGAAGAAGGCGTACGCGTGTTCGCCCATGCGACGATCGTCGGCCCCTGCATCATCGGTAAGCGCAGTATCGTGGCCAATAACGCCCTCGTGCGCGGGAGCAGCGTCGGCCCGGACTCTGTGGTGGGGTATTCGACCGAAATCAAATCTTCCATCCTCGCCTCACACGTATGGACGCACATGACCTATATCGGCGACAGCGTGATCGGCCACAATGTCTCCTTCGGCGGGGGAAGCCTGACCGGAAACTTGCGCCTGGATGAAGGGGAAATTTCTTCGGTGGTGGGGGAGGAGAAGATCCCGACCGGGCTCACGAAGTTCGGGTGCATCATCGGGGATGATTGCCGCCTCGGCATTCGCACCACCCTGAATCCGGGTATCAAGATCGGGAGGGGAACATTCATCTCGAGTGGCGTCCTCGTGGACCGGGATATTCCTGAACAGAGTTATGTCTCAATGAAAGGAGGGGAGATGCTCGTCCGCGAAAACCGGACATCGGCGCCGCTCCCCGAGGCCCGAAATAAGTTCAAAAGTGGAATTTAAGAGGAGGAAACCGATACGTTTTGTGCAAAAAAGTTATCCACACACCTGTGGAAAGCCCGGTGGATGGGTTCCTCTTGAATGAGAGGGTGTTCTGCACGTAAAGTTTGGTATTTTGGCTCCATAAAGCCAAAAATATATTGTTTGGCTTCCTGCACATCCTTCCCACTACTTCTCCACAAGTTATCCACACCTCCTCCACAGCTTAGGGATAGACCCCAGGAATCAGAAATGGCTTATCCAAGAAAAGAAAATGAAACTATTGCTCTCACTTTCCACAGACTACAATGAAGGAGATGAACTATTGTAGAGAGCCTATGATGACGACGAATTGTTAATATTACTTCTTATTTATATTTACTACCGGGAACCAACCTATGAAACTTCTGTGCAAAACTTCCGATCTTCTTCAATCTCTCACGCTCGTGAGCCGTGCCATCAGCGGGCAGCAGGCGCTCCCGATTTTAGGGAATATTCTTCTCGAAGCGGAGGGAAAACGCTGCAAGGTGAGTGCGACCGATTTGGAGCTGAGTATTGTCACCAGTTTTGAGGCTTCCATTGAGAATGAAGGCTCCATCACTATTCCATCCAAAGCGATTCTGAATTTCGCCCAGTACAACTCTGATCAGGAAGTGCTCCTCGAAACAAGCGAAGGAACGCAGCTCAAATGCACATCAAAACATGCCAAGACGCTCATCGCCGGTGAGGCCGCGAGTGAGTACCCCACCATCACCCCTATCGAGAAGCAGATTACTTTCTCTTTGGATG
>JAUSKD010000017.1 GCA_030647195.1 Candidatus Peribacter sp.
GCCCCGCCACCTCTTCTCCTACAGGCCAAGGAGTGCTGGGATCGTGCGCTGGCTCTGGGCGAACGGCACGGTTACCGCAATGCCCAGGTCACGGTCATCGCTCCGACGGGCACCATCGGGCTCCTGATGGATTGCGACACCACGGGCATCGAACCGGATTTCGCACTCGTGAAGTTCAAGAAGCTCGCGGGCGGCGGCTACATGAAGATCGTGAACCAGTCCATGGAACCGGCTCTCCGTCTGCTCGGATACACCGAGGGCGAGATCCGTGACATCCGGCAGTATGTTCTGGGGACGCTGAGCCTGGAGGGTGCCCCCTTCATCAATCGCGAATCGCTGAGACGCAAGGGCTTTGCCGACGAAGACATCGCCAAAATCGAAAAGAGTCTGCCGCAGGTCTTTGATTTTCGGGCGGTCTTCACCAAGTGGACGCTGGGTCAGGACGTTCTCACGCGTCTCGGATTCCCGCCCGAGCGCATCACGGATCCTTCTTTCGATCTCCTCACCGCCCTTGGATTCACCGAGGAGCAGATCGAAGCGGCGAACCTCGTTGTCTGCGGTCAGATGACCGTGGAGGGGGCGCCGCACCTCAAGCCCGAGCACCTGTCGGTGTTCGATTGCGCGAGCCGTTGCGGCAAGCACGGCAGGCGTCTGATTTCGGTGGAGGGGCACATCCGCATGATGGCGGCGGTCCAGCCGTTCATCACGGGGGCCATTTCGAAGACGATCAACCTGCCGAACGAGGCGACCGTCGAAGATATCAAGAGCGCCTACCTCCTCTCGTGGAAGCTCGGGCTCAAGGCAAATGCCCTCTACCGCGACGGCTGCAAATTGAGCCAGCCGCTGGCCGCCAGCGCCCGCAAGAAAGCCAAGGCTGAGCAGCAGAAGCAGGAGGAACCGATTGTCCGCCGCGAGGTCGTCGAGAAGATCGTGATCAAAGAGGTGCCGCGCCGCCGAAAGCTGCCGGATGAGCGCCCCTCCCTGACGCACAAGTTCTCGCTGGCGGGGCACGAAGGCTATCTGCATGTGGGGCTGTATGAGGACGGCAAGCCCGGTGAGATCTTCATCAAGATGGCCAAAGAGGGCTCTACGCTCTCGGGCGTGATGGATACGCTGGCCTTGAGTCTCTCGATGAATCTGCAGTACGGCGTGCCCTTAGAAGTCCTCTGCGAGAAGCTGGTGCGCACGCGCTTCGAGCCGATGGGCATGACGACCAACAAAGAGATCCCGATGGTGCAGAGCATCATGGATTACCTCGGTCGCTGGCTCGCGCTCAAGTTCCTGCCCAAAGATAGTGCCATGCGCTTTCACAACCACGAGCTCGTTGAGCAGGCCTACCGCGAGGGGAGCAAGAGCAAAGACGCCTTCGCCATGTCGCTGCCGATTGTGGACGAGGGCGCTCAGGCCGGCGGATACGCGCACGTCGCGCAGACATCGCTCCCGATGACAGATACTCCGCGTTTCGCGCCGCCTGCGTCCTCCCATGTCGAAACCGCCCGGCAGCAGGGGTTCACCGGTTCCGTCTGCTCCGGGTGCGGCGGTGTTCGTGTCAAGAGGAATGGCAGTTGCGAGGTCTGCCTGGACTGTGGCGGTACATCGGGCTGTAGCTGATTGTTCAGTATTCACTATGCAGCGAAGGGCCAGAAGCAGCCCTGAATACTTCATACGTATCCCTGTATACTCTCGTCATGTCCGATTCCTGGCTCGATCGTATTCCTGCGAATGAACGACAACGAATCCGCGAAAAGCTTCATCTCTCGGAGGCGGAGTACGCGCGACTGCGTGAAACGGTGAAAGGCCCCGAAGACCTGGAGCATGAAATGGATCGCAATAAGCTTCTCGCAGAGCTGAAGTTCCAAATGGAATCGGAGCCGAAGCTCGCCGAGGCGCTTCGTTCTCAGATTCAGGAGGATATCCGTCAGCATGGTCTGCCATCCGTTCTGGAATCGCTGCATCTCTCCAGCGGCCTGATGCAGGCTTTGGAGAAAGGGGATTTCGCTCTCTCGGTACAGCCGGATGTGAATACGCAGGTCGATCAGCTCGTCGTCGTTCCCGAAGGCAAGGTGGCCGAAGCGGTGCCGGTTTCACAGAAATTCAGCGAGCAGTATCTGGGTCAGTTCAAGACAGCAGCATGAGTGACGTCCTCACATTGCAACGAACAAAAGGCCGAAAGCACAGATGACAAGAAACCAGCGCATGAGGCTGCGCAGCCTACGTCCCCCAGTAGAAGTATTTCAAGTGGAAATCAAAAAGAGCCCTTGCATAAGCCCAAAGACTTGAACAAAATATTATTTCAAAAATCAGGGATGGAGCATCGCGAGTTTGGCTTGGTCATCATCCGGAGCGCACTTGTTCGTGATCGTTTTTCCGCACGTCGTGCACCGGTGGACGATCATCCAGCCCTTGGGGCCCCGAAAGTCCACGCCGACGGGCTCCATCAGTCCTCCGCAGGTTGCAGCACGGTCTCCCGGACCCTCTTCATCCACGTGCTTGCTCCAGAGGCACTGCGGGCAATGGTTGCGGCAGCTCCCGTGTTCCAGCGGCTCGACTGGTGCGCCGCAGTGCTCACAGGTGAACGGTTCCTGGCGGACAACAAATGGCATATGTGCATGGTACTACGCTCCGTGCCGCAGGTCTCTCGCTTCGTCGTCTGCATCCCACATCTCCGTGACCTCCTCGGCGCGCAAATCTCCGAAGAGCGCTTCGATGAGCTGGTTGATGAGTGCTTCACTCGTTCGCTCGGCTGGAGGACACACTGCATCAATGACCGTGCCTGGGATGAGCGGGCCGTCATGATTGAGGCCGCCACGCAGTGTGCCGTTGTAGCGCGGGAACACTGAAGCACCGCTACAGTTCCGGCTCGGGTTCATCTTTGGGGCAAGCGTCCCATTCAGAACAGGAGGGAGCTTGGCGATTGAGAGGAGACGGCGCACATTTTTGCGGAATGCACTGACGTCGCAGCGCTCAGCGATGCGGTCGGAACGCCGGAGGCACTTCTCCCATTTCTTATCCGGACGGTCCGGATGGGGGAAAAGGGTACTGACTGCATCGGTGACTGCATGCAGTTTGGGTTTGTCGAATTGTCGCAGATCTTCTGTTGAGAGTGCGCTGAGTTCTTCCTGCGATAGTGCTTGCTCAAAGGAGGCCGACATAGACAAGAAAGCGTAGGGCATTCCCCCGTCCATGCAAGTCACTATGTGTTGAATCGGAAATGCATCACGTCGCCGTCCTGTACCACGTATTCCTTGCCCTCTGCGCGCATTTTGCCGGCTTCCTTGGCCTTTAGCTCTCCCCCGAGGGTCACGAAATCTTCATAGGCGATCGTTTCGGCGCGGATGAAGCCTTTCTCAAAATCCGAATGGATC
>JAUSKD010000020.1 GCA_030647195.1 Candidatus Peribacter sp.
GGGTCCACACCGTCACCCTCCACCGTCACCTTCGCAGGATCGACGCCCCACGCCGTGAGCTCGTCACGCATGGGTGCGGTAAGGCAGACAACCCGGCGGCACGCGCCGCAGTTGTGCACGAACGCGGAGGACCGACGCGGCAGCGTATGTAACTCCAGAAGTACCGGAATGCCTGTCGCGAGCAGCGAAGAGAGAAGAGCGGAGGAGCGCGTGTAGAGCAGATCCGCAGGATGACGCGACAGAAACGATACGAGCGCCTTCACGTACGATCGCATGGTGAAGGCGAACGCGAGCGGACCGGGAATCCACCACGCCTTGAGAGCATCGAACACGGGCAGGCGGACGACATTGAAGGATTCCGTGAGCCCGTAATAGGAACGCGGATCTTTGGCAACCGTGCCCTGTATCTCGGGAGCGACGACCGTAACGGCATGCTTCAGCCGCACCATCGCTGCACACACCTGCGCGATCTGGTGGCCGTGCGCCTTTTCGGTCGGGAATCGTGCCTGCGAGATGAAGAGAATGCGCATGACGATCAGAACAAATGGTCAACCGCGTATGCGAGAAAGCGCGGAGGGGAGAGGAATTTTTCGAACGCGTCGCGCGCCTTCAGCTGCATAATAAACCAGCTCTGTTCCGTCTGCTGCTCCCAGAATTCGGCGACGATCTCGTCGATGCGAAGCATGTCGGCAATGTGCATCTTCAGGACGAAGTCGGAATACTCCACGATATCCTCGAGCGGCAGACGCACATCGGTATTGAGCAGGATCGGCACGCGCCCGAGACTCAGGGCTTCGTAGAACCGGAGAGAATAGTTGCCATCCCCTCGCACGCAGAGCACGAAATCAGAAGCGAGCATGTTGTCGATATACTCGCGCCGCGCCTGAGCGGGATTGAGCCGGATCGTCTTGGCGTGTGCGGAGTGACTGGAACGGATCCTGAAGTTCGTACGGATACGCTTGCTGCGTGAGAGATGCGCAAGAATCCGGCGCCGAAGCCAGAGACCCTTGATGAATGACTGGCTCTGCGGATACCCCGTGAGGAGGGCATAGGCTTCATGCGGCAGTGCCTGCAGAAACGATCCGACGGCATTTTTTGCATTCTTGTACTGCGCCCATCCGCAGAACCCGATGACGGGCGGCGTATCCGTCTTGTCGCGGACGAAGAGGCCTTTGCCTTTCAGATCCTCGGCGTAGGCCGGCATGATGTATTCGTTTTTTCGGAGTTTCGAATCGTACTGCGAGGTACGAAAGACAATAGCATTGTCGAGGGCGACCGGCCCGGTGCCGTCCCCGTTCCAGAAGACGACGATTTTCTTTCCGTGACGCGCTGCTGTTTCCTGACACCGGCGCAGGTACTGGGCATTGCCCGAAACCAGCGGGTAGTTGTGTGGGAGCAGATGCACGTCGGCACGCGCGGGGTCTGCTTCAATGGTAACGAGAGGAGCAGTGAAATCGCGAAACGCCTCTTTCTGAAACAGCTGGCGCGTGGGCAGATCCTCCTGAATATTCGGCAGGAGAAGAGGGACCAACGGGACCCCGGGCAGCCGTTCGAAGAAGACGCTTTTCACGATGTGCAGTATAGGCTTGTAACACGCCAAAATCCCTCCCATGCTACACTTTGTTTGATCCCCGAAAATGGCCCGCTCCTACGACCAAATGCTCGGCTACGTGTTTAAGAGGAATTCCCTGCGCTTTGCGTGGCGGACTCTGCTCCCGACGCTCCGGTACTGTCTCACCCGGCCCTCGCTTCCCCCGGGCGACAAGCCGGCTTTGTGCACCATGAATATCCTGCCGCCGATGATGACGGTGTGGCACCACTTCGCGAAGAAGAATATCGGAAAGAGCGCGGATATCGTGATCTTCGACTGCACGGGCACGCTCGATCCAAAGGAATTCCCGGATGCGCACGTGTTTCCGTTCCTCAATTTCTATGCCTCGACGAAGGGGGACATTTTCATCCGCTCCATCGCGAAGAACCGCCGCATCGCCTGGATCTGCGACGACGATATGTTCCTGATGAGCCGAGAGTGTATGGCAATTCTGGAGCGGGAATTCGCCGTGCCGGGAACGGCCTCCGTCAGCTTCCGTCCCCGCGAGTGGTGGGAATTTGATTTCGACGGCAAGCGCCTGCAGCCGAGCTCAAGTTACTGCGTCGCCCTCAACCGCGAAATCTTCATGCAGGAAAAACTGTCGCTCGCTCCCGCGCCGGATAATCCCCATCCGGGCCTGAATACGCGCCCGCCCCGCCGCTACGACACTTTCGACAAAGCCAACGAGATCCTGCTCAAGAAGGGCTATCGCTGCGCGATTGTCGGTCCTGAGGAACGGGAACGTTGCGTCGCCGAATTCAGCGGTTTGAGCGGCGCCGTGATGCTGCTCTATCATTTCAAAACCCCGCAGCAGACACTCGACTACTTCCGCTCGGCTCCGCCCGAACGCTGGAACGGGAACCTGCTCTTCGGACTCATGAGCGCGATGCTTTCGGTCTGCACGATCCAGGATCTCTACTCGAAGCTGAAAGGGAACCCCCTCACCCCGCGAAGCTCCGCGGGGAGCGCAGTGGGGTACCCGCTCCCCTCCCTGCCGGCACGCGGGGAACTCCTGAAAATCCTCGAAGAGAGAAAACAGTTCACCCGCCCCGATCAGACGCTGGATGCTCTGGAAAAAACCAGCGCGCGGCTGCACGCGGAATTGTAAAAATCGCTTATTTTACTTCAAGGTTCATTCCTAAGAGCTTCCAGGAGGAATTCTCGTCAATATACTGCAAACTGAAGAGCATCTTGGTCGCCTCGATGCGATAGTATCCCTGCAAGGTGAGGATATTCTTCTCGCCGATGGAAGGCGGCGCATTGAGGAAGGGCTCGCCGGAAGTGACGGATTTCTGCACTTCGCGGCCGAACGGCAGAAAACTATTGAATGCTTCGGTGACAGCCGCAGGCGTCGTCTGCTTCTGCCAGACCGAAGAGAATGTGCCGTAGAAATTCGTGAAATCCTTTTGAACAAGGGCCCGGGCAAAATCCTTCATCGTCCCGCTGATGAGCGCGATCTCTTCATCGCGGTCGGGGACGGCGGGACTGGAGGACTGCCGGGACGATGTGCTCCCCGTGGCTTGCGGTTGCCGGGAACCGCGCCAGTGCAATGCACCGTAACTCGCGCCGCAGAGACCGATGATCAACGCCGCCACAATCACGATTTGCCATGTGCGCTTCATAGAATAATGAGGAAAAAGAAGACTGAATCAGCGCGGACACTCGCGCAGAAGCACCATAGTCTTCGGCTGACTCTGCGTCACAAATAATGGCGATAAATTCGTCGTGCCCTGCTCGATTTCATAGGCGGGGCAGCCTGCACGAAGATTGGGTACCACCCGCAGATCCGGACGGAACACCCCCGTTTTCCACGTCGCGTAATTCGGCGAGCTCACGAGCACGACCGCTCCGTCCGGAGCATGCAGATCGATGTAATCACGCGCAACGGAAATGCCGTAGAGTCCCTCGGGCGAAAGGTGCAGGTCCGCCGGAACGTGATCAATGGTCCGATCGAACCAAGCGTTGCACGCCCCGTACGAATAGAGACAGAGCGCACCCGCATCCGATACGACAATCAGGATCCCGATGATAACAAGCAGCACCCGTTCCCGGGTGCGGTGGCATCGAAACAAATCCATGACCCCCATAGCCGCAAATCCGAGAAAGATGGGATATGCGGGGAACGCAAAGCGGATCCCCTTCACCCACCACACCAGTGCGAGCGCGATGCCCGCAGCCATGCCGAGCAGAAGCAATGGTTGCCTGCGACCGTGCCGGACCACACCGAACAGGCCCAGTACGAGCAGAACCGGCAGCACATTGCGGAAGGGACCCGCGTAGTACAGCAGATTCCCGAGGAACAGACGCAGAATCGAGGGAACCTCCGCCTGATATTCGATACTGTATGCCGTGTGAAATGGATTGCCGAAGACAATGGCATTCCTGAGGAACCAAAGGCCGAAGAGGCCCGCAGCCAGAGCCATTCCTGCCCAGAACCACGCGGACTTGCGATGCCGAGGACGCTGCCAGAAGACAAATGCGGGATAGAGCACATAGAGCGGCACGCCGTTGTACCGCGTGAGAGAGGCAAGGCCGAGCAACATGCCCGCGAGCAGATACATGCGCGGCCGTTCCTCTGCGGCGGCGAATGCGGCCAGCGAGCCTAAAAAGAGCGAGGCGAAAAGAAGGTCGGCGGAGCCCAGCTGCATCATGAGTACGAATCCGTGGTGGAAGAGGACGAAGACGACCGCGAGCAGTGCCACGACGGACGAAAATGACCGCCTGAGAAGCAGATAGGTCGCCAGCAGGACGCCCGCCCCCGCAAGCAGCGTCGAGACCTTCATGCCCGTCTGCGCATTCATGAGCCATACGAAGGGATACGAAACGAATGTGTGAAGCGGCAGGTGTTTGGCGTAGGGAACACCGTCGAAGACGTACGTCCCGTGACGCCACAGGCTCTCGCCGAGGAGCGCGTACACGGTCGTGTCGCTCATGATCGGCAAACGCAGGCCGGGAAGCCAGAGAAGAACAAGAAGAGCCAGGATGGTCGTACCCATCGCCAATCGAACAATCGCCAATCGCCAATCAGTTTTCATCAGCATGATGGTAATGCATTCCGATCGACGATGGAGCCGCCGGCGAGGTGCCTGAGCCGAAGCCCCCAGAGCCGCAGGATCATCGCCAGGTACTTGAGTCCGCGTCTGAAGAGAACGCGGATATTCGGGGCCGTCTTCGATTCG
>JAUSKD010000026.1 GCA_030647195.1 Candidatus Peribacter sp.
GGCACGAGCCACATCGCCCATTTCACAATGGTGATGCAGACTTCGAGCACGCCATCGAGGAAGGTGAGGAGCGGCTCAATCTTGTGATTGTGCTGCATGGCGAATGCCACGCCCACGATAATGGAGAAGATAACAATCCCAAGAAGTTCGCCATCGATAGCGGATGCCAGAGGATTCGCCGGAATCAGATTGACGATCGTCGCGGGGAGATCCTGCGCAAAATTAAAGGTCATCGGCACGGCGGCGAGAGGCGGCACCTGATCGGCAAGGATGGGAAGCGTCACGAAGCTCCCCGGGTGCACGATGGATGCAATCACCACGCCAAGCACAGCGGCAAGAAGCGATGTGGAAATGGCATAGAGAAAGAAAAGCACGCCGGTCTTTTTGAGGTTCTCGGGGTCCGTCGTTCCCCCAAGTCCACGGATGATGGATGCCACGACGAGCGGAATGAGCACCATCTTGATGAGCCTGAGGAAGAGCTCTCCGGGGAGGGCTATCCACTCGGTAATGACATGGACTTCTTCCGCGCGGAAAAGACCTGCATCCGGCCCAAGGATCAACCCAAACCCGAGTCCCAATCCCAGTCCTACGATCGCCTGCAGCCAGAGCTTCCCATGGAGAAGAGTCTCTATGGTGAGCGCAAGATCGCGAAAAGGGCGCGGGGCGCGGAGCGTAAACATATCAGGACATTATACCACAAAATGGCTTCTCCTTCACCTCGCGATCCTCGCCCCAAACTCATCCCTCATTGTAAGCGACTGCACGAACCCCGTGAGGAGCTCAATCGTCTGTTCGATGTCCTTTTCATCCACCATCTCCACCGCGGAGTGCATGTACCTGAGCGGCAGCGACACAAGCGCGCTCGGTATCCCCTCTTTGGTCATAAAGATCACGCCCGTATCCGTACCGCTATAGCGCGATGCCGCTTCGTGCTGGAGAGGAATCTTTTTCTTCTTGGCGGTGTCGATAAGCCGCGCGACAACGTTCGGATGGTTGCAGCCCCCGTGCGTCACCGTGGGACCTTTGCGCATCTCCACTTTGCCGTGCTTCTCGTTCTTGATCCCCGGGGTATCCGTAGCATGCGTGACATCGAACACCACCGCGGCATCGGGTGAGAGCCGGTAGGCCGCCATCCTCGCACCGTAGCAGCCGATCTCCTCCTGTACGGAGTTACAGGCCACCACGTTCCACGCAGGAGCTTTCCCCTTTGAAAGATTCTTCATAACTTCGGCGATGATGAATCCGCCGAGCCTGTTATCGAGCGCGCGCGCTACGATGCTCCCCTTCCCGATCTCACTGACATTTTCGCTATACACCATGGGGCACCCGACCCGCACGCCCATCGCGGCCACCTCCTTCTCGTTTTTGGCACCGATATCCACGATCAGCTCATGCACCTCCGGCGCTTTCTCGTCTTTTCTTTCGCGGATGTGGATCGCAATATTGCCGATGATTCCGGAGACTTCCCCTTTCTCCCCGAAGATCGTCACCCGCCTCCCACGCGCGGTTGCGGCATCCGATCCTCCGATCACATCAATCGCCAAAAATCCTGCAGGCATAACGTGCTTCACCATGTAGCCGATCTCGTCGCAGTGCGCCTCGAGCATCAGAGTCTTTTTTGATCCTCCTTTCAGGATTCCCCATGCACTCCCGTACGCATCATTTGCGGTTTCATCCGCATACTTTGCCACTTCCTTCAGCCATACCTTCTGCCCCGCGGATTCAAACCCCGTGGGGCTGGGAGTTTTGAGGAGGTCGAAGAGGAACTGCTTTGCAAGGGTATCCATAGGCGCATTGTACAAACTTTCCCGCGAAAAAAGAAAGAATTATCGGGGAACTCATCCCTGTTCCTTCATGTACCGCAGCAGCGCATACGCACTCAGCGTATGCACGAACTTGGATGTCAGCACATTATCAATTGCTTCCTTGCACCGGAGACGCGGGGATCTGTATAGTGCGGCACTTTATGAAACAGCTGCACATGATCGGGGTACTCCATAACGACCCGCACGGGGGGAATCAGACATTGAGAGGTCTGGAAACACTTCAGCCGGATGTCGTTGCACTTGAATGGCCAGGCGAAGAATATGAAGAGTTCGCTTCGGGCGCCAGAATCACGCGCCTGCGGGTGGAAGCGGATGAACGGATACGGGAAGTGCTGACGGAGTTTTGTGTACCGCATGAGGAGTACGACGAAGCAAAAGCACGCAGGGAATCGCACTTTGGCGAAATCGCCGCAGCGAGAGAATATGCGCAAAGCAGCGGCATCCCGTTATTCACCACCGAATCTTCCGAGGAGAGAATCGCGACAGATGAACGGTATTTCCGAGATCCACAAAAAGCAGCGAATGACTTTCGCGACTGGCTCTGCGCAAGGTATGCACGGGGAGAATTCTACGATCCGCTCCTGCGCACTGAGTTTGCGCCATGGGAATACAAGAGTTTCGAAGCCAGCCTGCGCGAAGGAATCACGCACGAGGAGGTGCAACGCTGGCTCGAGAGCGGATACCTGAGCACGGGAATCATGAATGCCCCGCGCACCGCTTTTCAGACAAACAAACTTGTTGAGGCGGTGAGTGCCGCGCCGCGACATGGAACGATAGGGCATGTGGGAGGGCTGGCGCATCTTTTGGATAACGGGAAAGCAACACCCCTCAATTTGTATCAGCACATCAGGGCGCGACTCCTCCAGACTGCTCAGGTGCACCGGCATTCATTGCGGGAATTTTCGACAGAACGCAGAATCACAAATCATGAGGATTTTCCTACACGGACTCCGCTGACTGTGAGCATCGGGAAATAGCTTAGTTCGCAGGCACGGTGACAGTGTTGCCCTGAAGCGTGACTCCGCCGATGCGTGCAAGAAGCCGGCCATCGACGATCGCGCCTGTCTGAAGGGAGATGGATTGATCGGCAAGAATCGAACCCTTAAAGACCGACGTTGATCCAAGATTTGCCGATGTCCCCACCTGCCAGAAAATATTGGATGCCTTCGCACCGCCGATGAGCACAACGTGCCGGCCGGCCGAGACATTCAGCATCGATACCATCTGAAAGATAAAGACGGCATTGGAGTCGCCCTGCGCATCCAGCGTGAGATCACCCGAGGAGATCTCCAGTGATGACGTCGATTTATACAGACCCGGGGCAAGAGTAGATCCTCCCAGATTCCCCGAGACACTCACGGGATTTACAGAACGGCCTGCGAGATCGTTATAGGCGCTGGTAAGCGCAAGTTGTGCCTGCGCCGCAAGCGTGTCCGCAGCATGGAGAGCGCCTCCATTCACCACCCCCGGTCCGAAACCGGTGACCGCAGATCCTGCACTGACGCCCAAATCTCCGGTGACAATCGTCTGACCGATGTTGGTCACTGTTGAGCCGGCGAGTACGGCAAATGTGGATGCAGCTCCCAACGCGACAGAAGACTGGTTGGCATTTGCCGATGAAGAAACACTGGAAGATGAGCTTGTCTGCGAACTGCTCGACGAGCTGCTGCTCGTGGAACTTCGGACTGAGTTGCTGGAACTTACGCTTGATGATGAGGATGAGCGTGATCTGCTGCTACTTAACCGGGAGGAAGAAGACTGTTGGCTGAGACGCGGGATTGTGTGACCATTATTCAGCTGCACCGCCTGTCGGACACATACGCGAAATTGCTGACGGATTGCCAGTCGTTGCGTACGGGAGAGATTCCCGCCAGTGAAGCCGTTGTTTCTTCTCTCTTGCAAACAAACTTTCACCTGCGTTCCCGTCGCCCCTTTCATAACGCCCCTTCTCTGAGCCTGAGTCGCAGCAAATGTTAAGCCCATAAAGGAGAGTGCCGATACTGCGACGAGAGCCGTGCTGATACGTAACGGGAGTCGTGTCATAAAAAAATGAGGGGTAAGTACGTATGATGACGGCTGAACAGCCGTGTTCTTACTCTTCAAAGAAGCTGTAGGACATCAGTCCTCGATTCCGTCGCGCATCTCTACGCCGGTCGCAAGCCTGCCAAAGCGCATCCCCCCGTTGCCGGTCATGTTCACGATTTCGAGTTCCGCCGATGTGACGCCTGTGATCCGGAAGTACGTGACAGTTCCGTCTTTCTCCGTCTGCGCGATATAGACGTTCTGATTGTTCATCTGGAATTTCACACCCGATGGAGCATTGTCGGATGTAAAGAGCGACCAAGCCGCCGCAGTTTCTGTCTCCCCTTCCGCCGACGCGTAGAAATCCACGACCGATCCATCCTCCCTGTACTCGCGTTCAAAGTTCCGGTCCTCCTCGCTGCTCCATCGCCCGATGAGCATCGTCTGCACGGCGGTAATCCGCGGATCATCGTTCACGGCATCCTTGGAAGGAGCGCAGGCAACGAGTATCAGCACGGGGAGGATGAGGAGGAGCTTCTTCATGGGGAGAGGGGTGGAAAACGGCGGCAGCATAGCATACGGAGCAACACCCCAAAGGAATGGGGAATAGGAAGATTTTGCCGCGTGCGGTGCGGTGCGGGAGAAGATGATGGAGTTTTTGGCGGAGATTTAAAATTGGCTGGGGAGGAGGGGATCGAACCCCCGAATGCCTGCTCCAGAGGCAGGTGCCTTACCACTTGGCTACTCCCCAATACGACCAAATCTTACCCGA
>JAUSKD010000043.1 GCA_030647195.1 Candidatus Peribacter sp.
TGCAACCGGGGATTTTTCGATGGACCAGAAATACTGATTGATTCACCACAAATGCCATGCCCCAAAGCCGCTTGAAGTTCTTGCAAGCTGGATACATCGATTCCAATGCCGCTTCCTGCCGCCTGTTCGAGAAAACAATCCGCTTTGTTCACCTTCGCGGCGAACTGAATCGACGCATTTGGCATTTCATCGGTATCAAGGACATTTCGGAATCTGCGAGCGTTCTCCTGAAATATTTGGGGGAAGACGACGTGCGTTGGCGATCCAAATATTTCCATCAATCTTGGAAGTTCCCTTCTATCTTCGATAAGGTTTCGTACGTCAGGATGCAGCCGTGCTTGAAGTTGGGGAGCTTCCATAGAAAGTAAGCGATTTTGCTCTAAATAGTATATTTCGTCAATAATCGTTCGACAGGTTGAGAAAGCACCCGATCGCGCTGCCTTATGCCAAAAACCTCACAAATCCTCGAGCGGTTCGATTATAATCGCCCCTGCCACTACGGGCACCAGACCGTGGTGCCCTCTTTTCCCCAAGTGCCCGACCATCAAAAACGCCCTCTGGGATTCAAAGTCGTAAGCTCACGACCGCGCTGTTCTGCCACTTTCGCAAAACACAATCAGATATACTCGGATACCGATGCCCCATTATTTCTATCTTGCCCGGTGCTGCGACGGGTCGCTGTATTCGGGTTCCTGCATTGATCTGAAGGAGCGCGAGCGGCTTCACAATGAAGGAAAAGGAGCCAAGTACACACGTTCCCGGCATCCCATCCGGTTCGTGCATCATGAGAAATTCTCCACATTGAGTGGGGCACGCAAACGTGAGGCGCAGGTGAAGACGTGGACGAAAGCGGAGAAAGAAAAGCTGGTCAGTCGTCGTTCTCATTCCACCCACAGAAGAAGGCTCTTCAGGTAGTCTCCTTCAGGATGGTACAAATTCACCGGGTGATCCATGGCCTGACGGTGCCGGCTCAGGATCTTCACCGATCGTTTGGCCTGTCTGGCCGCATGAAAGACGAGCGTTTGGAAGAGCTCCGGGTTCACCTGGTAGCTGCAGGAGCAGGTGAGCAGGATGCCGCCGGGGGGGAGCGCCTGCAACGCCATGCGGTTCAAGTCGGTGTAAGCCTTTTTCGCGGGCTCCAGGTCCGCGCTTCGCTTGGCGAAGGCGGGGGGATCCAGAATGATGAAGTCATAGGCGTGCGGCAGAGACTTGCGCCGCAGGAAATTGAACACGTCTTCGCTGAAAATCTGCAGGCGATCTGCGGGGAGGTGATTGATCGTTGCATGTTCTTTCGCTCGCGTGAGCGCCGCGCTGTCGTAATCCACTGCATCCGAAGATTGAGCCCCGCCGGCGAGCGCGTTCACCGAGAACCCTCCCACATAGCTGCAGCAGTCCAACACCGTGCGTCCGTTGGCCGTTTGCCGCACGAGGGAGCGCATTTCGCGCTGATCGAGGAAGAGCCCCGTCTTCTGGCTGCCTTCGAGCGCGATCAGATACGTAAGTCCGCGTTCCTTTGCCTCAATCGCACCTTCCACTTTGCCGTGTATCCAACCCTCCCGCTCCGGCAGCCCCTCCTTCTTGCGTGCGGGCCCCGTGGATTTTTCAAAAATCGCTTGAGGTTTCACGATTTCCATCAATTGCTCTTTGACCCAGTCGCGCATCCGGTCAAAGCCCAGCGTCGTCATCTGGATCACGAGAACGTCGCCGTACTGATCGACGATCAGGCCCGGCAGCGCGTCACCTTCGGCGTTGATGAGGCGGAAGCAGGTTGTTTCCTCCTTTTCAAAAAGAGTGTTACGCAGGCGCACCGCCTGTTCCATGAGTGAGCGAATGTGGACGAGGGGATCGCCCTGCTCGAAGGCAATGGCGCGGCCGCAGATGTAGGCCTTGGCATTCCAGTGGGCAAAGCAGAGAAATTCCCCCCTGCTGCTCTTCACCTCCACGATGTCGCCGTCCTCCGCTTGCGGCAGCCGATCCACGGCACTGCGGAAGATCGCGTGGTGGTGATTCCGGAGGTGGACTTCGGAATCGGGTTTGAGAGTGAGGACGGGGTACTTCATTGCTGTGATTGTACTCGATATCGTTCAGATATTTGTGAGAGTTTCCCTTCTTTCTCTTGTCTGCCAAACACAGGAGAAGGAATCGTTGCCACGCTAAATGTGGTATGAATGTGTTTCTTTCGTGGGGGGCTTAAGGAACCTTGTTCGGTTCCCTCAGCCCCCCACACCCCCGTCACCCTCCTAACCCAAGCTGGGCGGGAAACCTGCGGGTTTCCCTCCCCTCCGGTCCCTCCCTTCCAACCGGTTTTGTTTCTGTGTTTTGTTTAGGGCTTCGAAAGTTCCAGGCCGAGTTCGAGATGGATCTGCGCTTCATCGGTTCTGCCGGTCTTCGCCAATACGGGAGCGAGGCCGCGGTGGGCCTCCATGGAGTTCGGATTCCAGGCGAGCGCCGTGCGATAGGACTGTTCCGCGCCTGCAAGATCGCCTTTGTCGGCCAGCAGCCGCCCGATGCCGACGTGTGCGGGAACGTCCGAAGGATCCAGTTGAACGGCCGTGCGGTAATTCTCGAGGGCCGCGACGCTATCTCCTGTCTGTTCCTCAATCGATCCGATCGAGAACCACGCGTCGGCATTCTTCGGGTCCATCTGTTTTGCCTTGTTGAATTGAACCAGAGCGTCGGGTACCTGTCCCACGCGCGCGTAAACGGTCCCCGCCATCAGGTGCAGACGAGCGTCATCGCCCAGCTTCAGGCCCTCCTTCAGGATCGCGAAGGCCTGCTCGGGCTGATCCATGTCGAGCTTGGTCTGTGCGAGTGCCGTACGCGCGGCGACGGAGTGCGGGGTGACGAGCAGGGCGTGGGTGAAGAGGGCATCGGCAGAGCTCCAGAGTTTCGTCTGCTTCATGGAGAGCAGGCAGAGAAGGGCGATCAAAAATCCGCTCGTTCCCGCGATTGCGGATTTCGGGAGCGTCCACCGTTCGCCGATTCCTTTCAACATCAGCGTTAGCAGCAGCAGCAGGCCAAGGCTCGGCAGGTAGATGTAGCGGTCGGAGGCGA
>JAUSKD010000055.1 GCA_030647195.1 Candidatus Peribacter sp.
AATATCACTCAGTGGTACCACGTGCGTCAGCACGATGTAGTAGAGCAGGGCGGCCACTTCCCTGCTGATACTCCGAAATTCGAAGTACCAGGGGGCCTCGAGGTCGCTCGGGAGGGTCGAGAAGCCCTTCCAGCCCTGTACCTGCGCCATGAAAGAGATGCGGGCCAGGTGATAACGGTCCGAGATACCGATAATCGTCGTACAGGAGCCTGTAAGAGGGCGCGAGTACAGAAGGTTCTCCCACGTGGATCTGGCCTGTTCCTCCAGCGTTAAATCCCCTGCCGGAATTCCCTCTTTAACTGCGACATCGCGCATCACCTCCGCCTCGCTTGCCACTCCCGGCTCCCCCTTGCCACCCGTCAGAATAATGTGTTGAAGTAATCCTTCGTGGTACAGACGCGTGGCGGTCTTCACCCGACGTGCAATCCCCGGACCGGGCAGTGAACCTTTGTGCACTGCAGCACCAAACACCAGTCCGCAGCTGATTCCCCTCCCCTGCCCCGCGAAATCTTGATGAAGTGGGGCCTGCCCCGTCAGATTCGTCGTGCCCGAGAAATTCGACACCACAAAAATCGTCAGCGCGGTCGCAGTGAGCAGCGAAGAAACCGCACACAGAAGCACAATCCACCAGAGTGGCCGGATGAGGTGACAGAGCTTCATAGGGCGGAAACGGTTTTAATGTAAATATGCGAGGGAATGGGGGGCAGTTTTGGGCTCCACGGAGGCCAGATCGAGATATCCACCTGATCCACCTCCGGCAGGTTCTTGATGATGCGAAGCGCCTCCTCGATAGGGAGCCCCGTCACCTTCTCGCGGACTTTCTTCGCGAACTGCGCACCGGTGGGGCTCAAGGGATCCAGGATGAATTGTTCCGTGCCGGACAGGTCCACCGTGATCTTGATCCACGACAGGTCCTCGGCGTAGTCGATGACGTGCGCCACGAGGCGGCTTAGGGTCAGGCTGCCGGGCAGCAGCCGCCGCTCGGCCTGGACGTGCGACGTCAGCTCCGCGACAAGAAGATCCAGCACGGCCTTGGTATCGTAGCCGTAGGCGGTGTAGACGATGGTGCCTTCGATGGGGATGGATGACACTGGCTGCCCGATGAATTCCGTCGGGATAACAAAATTCTCATATTTGGTCGTGGTCAGCTCGTCATAGTAGAGCATCTCGAGCTGCTCATCGGCGTGCTGGGCGTTCCAGAGCGTCTTCTCTTCGTCCACCATCTGCTTGGCCATGAGCAGAAGCTCGCTCTCCAGTTGCTTGCGGGCCAGCTTCAGATCGTCCTTGGTGAGGACGGTGCGCGACGATGTCACGCCGCCTGATGCGGTGACCATGTTCTCGGCGTAGACCTTCGACTTCTCTGCCGGAGACAAGCCCACGAACTCCCACTTGCGCCCAGCAGGCACGTTGCCGCGCTGCCCTACGATCTGGCCGTACAGGTCCAGCGGGTCGGCTTCGGCAACGACGGTCGTGCGCTGGCCGGGTTGCAGCAGGACGGATTCCGTAATGCGAAAGACGATGCCCGCCTGATTCGAAAGGCGCGTCCCCTTGCGAAAGGAGTACGGCTCTTTGGTCGTATTGATCACCGTCATGGGCACCCGGGCCCCGACGCCGCTGAATTCCTGGCTGATGCGGTCGAACGTGATGGTGCGTGTCACCTTCACCTGCACGGGCTTCAAGGGCATGGTGCGTACGCGGTCGGGAACCTGCGTCAGGGCGCCGGTCTGCACGAGAAAGATGTTCACTGTGTGCGTGACGGTATCCTCCCGCGGTTTCACTAAGATGTCGGCCGAGGGGAGCAGACGGAAGAGCACGAAGAGAAAGAGCCCCGTGCTGACGATGATCAGGATCCAGATGCGCAGCTTCGGCAGCGACAGAATGCCCATGCCCTGCAGCTGCGACCGGAGCTTCTGGCGCCACAGGTGCGGCGAAAATTCGCGCAGCGCCTCTTCGCGGGCGGGGTGCCCCTCGAGGACGAACTTTACCTCCTGTGTCGAAGAGAGCACGCGAAACCCGTGGACGCGCGCGGCAGCGATCAGCGCAGAACGGCGGGTGGCGACGCGAACTCTGCTGCGGATCAACTGCAGCGCCTCGTAGAATCGTCGCTGCTCGGTGCGGTCTTTGATCAGCGGCCCCTCGAGGGTCGAGAGGAGCAGCAGAAGCTCGCCATTGGTCTCGGTGGCGCGGCGGACGAACGCACTCCAGGACTCCCCTTCCGAGGGAATGAGGACGATGAGCGGTTCCATGCAATCAGAGGCGCTTCATTGTGCCATTGTTGGGTCTCTAAGACCATCCCTGCCTGCCTCACCCCCCAACCCCCTCTCCCATCCGCACCGAAGCCAACGGGAGAGGGGGCGTACTCTTTCTGTTTTCTAAGCTTTTTCAGAACGACAAACGTGTGCCCCCTCTCCATGAAGGAATCGTGGAAGGTTTGGAGAGGGGGATAGGGGGTGAGGCAAATATTACTTCTTCGCCAGCGCCTTCAGCGCCTTTAGCTCCTTGCCCGCAATGAAATCAAGCATGGCGCCGCCGCCCGTACTCACGAAGGTGTACTGATCCATCGGATACTGGTACTTCATGTGAAAGTCGATCGTATCCCCTCCCCCGACGATGGAGATGGCGCCCTTTTTCGTCGCCTCGACGATGGCCTCGGCAATGCGCTTGGTCCCGTGTGAGAAACGATTCATTTCGTACTTGCCCAGCGGGCCGTTCCAGATGATCGTGCCGGACTTCTCGATGATTTTTTTGTAGCGCTCGATCGTCACCTTGCCGACATCCAGAATCATCATGTCACCCATGATGTTCTCGAGCGGCAGATCCAGCTTGGTGGCGGCTTCCGTCGCTTCCGTGGCCACGACGACATCGCGGGGCACGTGCACGTCGGCAAGCGTAGGCTTATCTGCTTCCAGCATGATTTCCTGAGCCTTTTCCACTTGTTCCTCTTCAAACCTGGATGCACCGACTTCAAAGCCCCGGGCGGCGATGAACGTGGTAGCAATGCACCCGCCCAGCAGCACGTCATCCCCCTTGTCCAGAAAGTACTCGATCACGGGCACTTTCGTCTCCATCTTGACTCCGCTGACGATCAGCGTGAGGGGGCGGCTGGGATCATCGGTGACCTTCGAGAGATTCCTCACTTCCTGCTCCAGTTGCAGGCCCATGAAGGAGGGTAAAAGCTTCGGAACGCTGGTCATTGAGGCATGATCGCGGTGGCAGTTGGTGAAGGCGTCGTTCACGTAGATGTCCGCCAGAGTGGAAAGCTCCTTGCCGAAGGAATCGCGTTCCTTTTGGTCCTTGCTGTTCTCGGCATTCTCGTAGCGCAGGTTCTCGAGCAGCAGCACTTCGCCCGGCTTGAGCATATCCGCCATCTTTTTGGCCTCCGGTCCGCGGCAGGAATCGGCAAAAGAAATTTTCACCTTGAGGAGTTTCTCAAGAATCGGGACAAGCGGCTTCTGGCTCATCTCAGGTATTCTCTCGCCCTTGGGCCTGCCCTGATGGGCCATCAGAATCAGTGCGGCACCCTCCTTGAGGATGTGCTTCATCGTGGGGAGCATCGCAACGATGCGCGAGTCATTCGTCACTTTTCCGCCCTCAATCTCGACATCAAACCCGGCGCGGAGCAGAACTTTCTTGCCCTTGAGTTTCGCTTCTTTGAGGAGGGGGTACTGCATGGGAAAAGTGTACTGATTTCAGTCATGAATTCGAGTCGAGAGAGATTGACATGGCCGCGGCAACATAGAATGCTCGCCGATTCACCGCAGCCGGGGTTCATGAACCCCGGCTGC
>JAUSKD010000013.1 GCA_030647195.1 Candidatus Peribacter sp.
CCAGGTACTTGAGTCCGCGTCTGAAGAGAACGCGGATATTCGGGGCCGTCTTCGATTCGCCAGCCCTGCGGACTTCATTGATGTACGGGACCTCCACGAAGGAAAAGCGGAGCCAGATCGCCCGCATGATCAGATCCATGAAGTACTCGCCGTAGTCGCCCGTGAGGCGGATCTTTGTGAATACTTTCCGCCGCACGGCGATGAAACCGCTCGTGTAATCGCGGAAGCGCGGCGTGAGTGCGAGCCGAAGCACAAGATTGAGCCCGCGACTGAGCACCGTGGCAAGAAAGGATTCGTTGGGTGCATGCAGCGTCCCCTGTTTCGCGCTGCCGCCTGCGACAAAGCGGGAACCCACTGCGATGTCGCATCCTTCTTGGATCTTTTGGAGGAGCTCCGGAATCTTGGCAGGAGGCATCGAAAAATCGCAGTCCATCCAGACGATCGTATCTCCGCGGCTGAGCTCGATGCCGCGCCACAAACTCTTTGTGAGACCGCGATCCGTCATACGCGTCTCTAAGCGGAGTCCTGGAATCCGGCCGGAGTCGATCACTTGCTGCACCAGACGTGACGTGCCGTCCGGAGAGTCGTCATCCACCACGATGATCTCGTGCGGAAGAGTGATTGCCCGATCGATCGCCTCGATGAGCGCGACGATGTTCCCTGCTTCGTTGAAGGTGGGCAGGATGACGGAGACCAGAGTGATATCAGCCATGAGCTACGGAGTGAACGGTGGCAATCACAGCCGAAATTTGCTCTTCGGTGAGCGCCAGACCCGAAGGAAGGTAGAGTCCGCGCCCGGCAATATCCTCCGTAACGGGGAAGGGACCCTGCGCGGACCCAAGCGCGCGGATTGCCGGCTGGGCGGCGCAGGAGGTGAAGAAATCCCGCGTGTCGATACCGCGATTTTTCAGCTCCGCCCTGAATGTATCGCGCGTCATGCCGAATTGATCCCCAACAAGAACGGCATACATCCAGAACACGTTCTTCGCCCATGGCCGCGTGACGGGAAGGCGAAGACCCAAAACATCCTTGAGTCCCTGCCCATAGCGATCAGCCATCCACTGTTTCTTCTTCAGAAATTCCTCGATGTGTGCCATCTGTCCCAGACCCAGCGCGGCCTGCAGGTTCGTCATGCGGTAGTTGAACCCGACTGTCTCGTGGACGAAACGCTTCGCGGGGGAATGCGACAGATCTTTGAGAGAGCGGACGCGCGCGGCGATCGCATCATCATCGGTGACAACCATTCCTCCCTCCCCCGTCGTGATGATCTTGTTGCCATAGAAACTGAAGGCATTCACGGTGCCCATCGTGCCGCAGAGGCGGTTCTTGTACCGGGCACCGTGGGCCTCGGCCGCATCCTCGACGACAGCGATCTTCCGCTCGCGCGCAAGCGAGAGAACCGGATCCATGTCAGCCGGATGCCCGTAGATGTGCACGGGCATGATCGCCTTCGTGCGCGGTGTGATCGCGGCTGCGATCTTCGCCGGATCGAGGGTAAAGGTTTCGCTATCGCAATCGACGAAGACCGGGCGGGCCCCCGTGTAGAGCACGGAGAACGCCGAGGCGATCATGGTGAAATCCGGCACGATCACCTCGTCGCCGGGTCCAACACCCAGTGCGGCAAGTGCCAAATGGAGCGCGGATGTGCCGCTGGTCGTGGTCATCGCATGTTTCACGCCAAGATATTTGGCGAACGCCTCTTCGAACTCCTGAATGTACCGACCCGCGGATGAAACCCATCCGCTCTCGAGCGCATCGAGCACATACTGTTTGGCCTCTGCCGGAATGACCGGCTCATTGACGGGGACCTGCATCATGATGCATCACGGAACACTTTTGCCTTGGCATCACCCGGATACGGCCCCTGCTTCACTTCGAGGAATCGCGTCGGCTTGAGCATCTCCACCTGGTGTCCCCCCGCGAGGAGGAGGAGGGCGTCACCCGCCTGCACCGTCTCTTCGGCCACGATCTTCCATGCATCATCGAAAATCGTCACCTTCGCCTCACCCGACTCTATGTAGAGGAATTCCGCCCCCGCTCGTTTCTCCACCGGAAGATCGTGATGACGATGGGCGGCCACCCGGTATCCCGCCGGCCGCTCGAAGACCCCCAGCTGCAGGGCATCCTGCTGCTCTGTCACGAAGCGTGCGCCTTCTTCCACCGACAGTCCCTTGCGTATGAAGATCGCAAGTGTCCGTTCGCCGCTCCTGACCACGCGCACTTTGTCCATGGATGGCATTGTACTGCAAGAGACAGGAGCAAGCCGAAAAAACCGCGGCAGGATTGCCGTGGAATAGCCATTCTGACAAGCTAGAGAGCAAGCCATGAGAACAACCTTCTTCCGACGACTGGCCCACTGGGTGCCTGAATGCCTGCTGCTCGCACTCTTTCTCTCCTTCGCGCTGCGTCAGCTGGGCACCTTCCCCGCCGCATGGGCGGATGACAGCCTGTTCATGCTCGTCGCGAAGTCTGTGGCACAGGGGCATGGATATGCTTTGCCGATTCTGGGATGGAGCTGGCCGCGACCGTACATTCTGGCTGTGGGACCCACGCTCATCCTCCCCGCAGCGCTCTCGATCAAGCTGTTCGGCTTCTCGGTCGCGGCAGCCAGAATCCCCATGGTCCTTTTTCTGCTGGGAACAACGGTGGCTGCGTACCTCTTTGTACTCCACGCATACAATCGCACTTCTGCCCGATGGACAGCGCTCTTCTGCATCTCATTTTCGGCATTCATCAATACCGGCAAGCCCGTCCTCGGCGAAATTCCCGGATTCTTCTTCCTCATGCTGGGGCTCCTCGCGATGCAGGGGAATAGCCGCACCGCCCTTTCCGCCATCACAGCAGGTGTCGCGTTCGGCCTCGCGGTCATGACCAAGCTCCCCTTCGGGCTCATTTTGCCGGCACTGGGCATTGCCTGGATACTCGCAGCGGTCAGACGCGACCGGAAAGAGATCCTGTTCCTGACGATCGCCGCCATAAGCGCCGTCCTCGTCTCACTGATCGGCGCCTATTGGATGGGCGCCTTCGAGAAAGGATTTGTGGATGAACTGCGGATCTTCCTCTTCGAGAAGAAAAGCGTCGTCCCCCTCGATCAGTTCGTACCGATTGCCGCGCGACCCCTGGATCTGATGCGCATGGCCTACGGTCACTACGTGCTTACGATCGTCCTCGCTCTCGCCGGCTGGTGGGCCATTCGCCGAAAGATGCGCGGTTCCCTGTCCGTCATCATCCTCTCCATTGCGACCCTCTTCGCTCTCTACTTCTTGAACGGTCCGGGGTGGTACCGGGCGCTGCTTCCGTCAACACTGCTGCTCTTCCTCTTTGTGCCATCTGGTGCGCGCCTGCTCCTCGGCAAGTACGGCTCAGTCGCCCTGCTCGGAATCGTGGTCTGCGTGCAGGGGTACTGGCAGCTCACCTTCCGCGGCGCATCCAACTCACCTGAAGCCAAAACAGCGGCGCAGGCACTCATGGAACGGTGGCAGGATCGTGATCTCGTGATCCTCTCGCCCGAAGTGTTTGTGCGCCTGCCGCAGAACCCCCGCTGGCGTTTCCTCTCGGAGGAGCTGAGGGATGCCGACCGGCAGCCTCCGGAACTGCAACAGAGATTAGATCAGGCCAAGTGCCTCCCGCTCTTCAGAAAGGAGAGCCACGAAAATCTGGAGAGCAAGAAAGGAACCTATATCCCGGTGAGCGGGCGCTACGTGGTGTTCAGTACTCCTCCCGACTGTAAGTAATGATAACTCTCTGCCACACTCGATGCGAAAGCGAAACCCCGGCGAAGCTCGCAGAGCGAAGTCGGGTGAGCGGCCGCTACGTCGTGTTCCCGGCCCCCTCCCCCTGCCCCGCACTATGAATAAAATTACTCCGCACCTCGGCCAATTTGCTCTCTATGTCTTGAGCGGTGGTACGGCGGCCGTCGTGGACTTCGGGAGCTATAGCCTCCTCCTCTACCTTGGCGTTTGGTACATCGGGGCATCGTTGGTCAGCGGCATTCTTGGCTTCGCAACAACGTTCCTGATGAACAAGTACGTGGCATTCCGGAAAAAAGACAATATGCTCAGGCACCTGCTGCGATTCTTCATCGTCGACATGCTCAATATTCTGGCGATCACCCTGGTGCTCTATGGGCTCGTGGAGGGATTCGGCATGGACAAGCAGATCGCCAAAATCCTGGCGATGGGCATGGTGGTGCTGTGGAATTTCTTCGTCTACAAATTTTTCGTCTACGTGTGAAAAAAACTCTCTGCGCTTTTGGCTATTTTGATCTCGAAGGGCAACGCTCATGGGTCATCCGCAAGGGACTTGAGGAATCCGGATGTTCTGTGCAACTCTGCCGGACGGATGCACTGGGTTTCCTGCCGAAGATGCGTGATCTCCGTAAGCAGTGGAACAGACTCGGCAGTGCGGTTGATGCCCTGTACGTCGTGTTCCCAGGCCACTACGTGATGCCCCTCGCATGGTGGATCGCACGGAAGAAGCGAATCCCTGTCATCCTCGATGTCTTCATCTCGCTCTATGAGACAGAAGTGGAGGACCGCGCGCGTCTGAGCTGCTGGAATCCCAAAGCATGGTTGCTCTGGATTGTGGACTGGCTGGCCTGCGCGCTGGCCGACACGATCCTCATTGATACGGAGGAACATCGCGACTTCTTCGTCCGCCGCTACCGCATTCCGCAGAGAAAATTCCTGGTGATTCCGGTCGGGTGCAGAACAGACCTCTTCTCTCCGCATCAGGATCAGCAGAAACCGGGGGCTTTCCTCGTTCGTTTTCACGGGTCGTTCATTCCGCTTCACGGGATCGAAACGATCCTTCGCGCCGCACAGGAACTCAAGGATGACAACGTCGTGTTCGAATTGGCGGGGAAAGGCCAGACATTCCCTGCGATGCAGAAGCTTGCGGAAAAACTGAGCCTGAACAATGTCAGGTTTGTCGGGATGAAGAAGCTGGAGGAGATTCCGGACTTCATCGCAGGAGGCGATGTAAGCCTGGGTATCTTCGGAACGGGTGCAAAAGCGCAGCGTGTGATCCCCACCAAGGCCTTCGAGATCCTCGCGATGGCGAAACCTCTCATCACCGCACGTTCACCCGCAACCGGACGAATCTTCCGCGACCGAGAGGATGTCCTGCTGATGAAAGCGGGAGACGCGCACGACCTCGCAGAGAAAATCCGGGAGCTGAAAAATAATGCAGCCCTCGCGGCATCGATTGCGCAGAACGGCCGTGCTCTCTTTTTGGAAAAATTCCAGCCGCGCACCGCGGTGCAGCCGCTTGTAGCCTGGCTCCAGACACACTAAATACAAAAAACAAAACCGGTTGGAAGGGAGGGACCGGAGGGGAGGGAAACCCGCCCTGTCGGCCATAGCCTTGGCGACGGCTGAAGGTTTCCCGCCCAGCTTAGGTTAGGAAGGTGACGGGGGTGTCGGGGGGCTGAGGGAACCGAACAAGGTTCCTTAAGCCCCCTGACGAAAGAAACAGGTTCAAACCAGTCTCAACGAGGGAATAATCCCTTCTTTGTCGCTACAAAGGTGGCAAAACCTCCGATGATCAATCAATTTTGTACAACACCCAATTTCCCTTATCCTCCTCCACTTTTGTGAGCGCTACCTTCAGCCGCTTCAAATCCCACTCCGGATTTCTCTTCACATCCCACAACACATACTGAATGCCATAGCGCTGAATCATCCCCTTGGGATCGCGATCCATGCGCGAACAGGCTTCTTCGACCAGCTTCACCTCCCGTTCCCGCACATCGGTGCCGCGATTGGCAGCATTCGCATCGGGCCAGATCAGGTGCATCTGCCCACCGATATTCCGCTGCGCGCGCGTAAGTGGAAGAACCGCCAGACACCACCGCTCGGCAATCTCTTCATTGGTCAGGAAAACGCTTTCGAGATAAATAGACATCACAATGTCATGTTGGGTCGATGCAGCGATGAAGGCGGATGTCGTGCTATCCGAGAGAATCCGCGTGCGCGGCAGGGCATCGAGCACCGGCAGTAATGTAGAGAAGTGCTGCTCCGAAAAACGGCTCGGACGAACCTCGAACTGGGTGAGAACCGGACGGTTATCCCACGCAATCGCAGCGATCATGAGCGCGGATGCACCGAGCGAGAGAAGCAGCACCCCTTCGCGGGTGCGGAGTCCTGAGTGGGTGCGGAGTCCTGCACCGAAGATTGAAATGGAGAGGAGGAACGCGCAAACCGACGCAAGCGCGATTGCAAATGTGAAGTGTGACGTGAACGCGATGACTTGCCCGTGAATGGCCTGCTGATTGATGACGACGAACACCGCCATCGGGAACAGGATGGCGTACTGCTTGCGCCCCTGTAATTCCGGCATTTTGCGGCGCGCAAACAGCAGGACCACGGACATGAGCAGAAAGAGCGACGAGTAGATCCAGGATTCGGGAAGATGGGTGAAGTGCATCCCCTGCCGGAACGCCACATCGGCATAGAACGGGTTACGCATGGAGTGCAGGATCGAAACGATGAAGGGACTTGCTGCGGCAACGCCGGCAATCAGAAGGAGCAACATCCAGCCGGCGCGTGACCGTCTGAAAGAAATGCTGCTGCGCTGGCGCCACCATGCCGAAAGCTCCCAGAGGAGCAGGAGCCCCGCATACGTCCAGGCGAACATCCATGCCCACAGATACGCGCCGAAGAGCGCGCCAAGCATGGCGCCACCGAGAAGCGTGGCAGGAAGAGACCGGCGCTCCAGAGCCCACATCATTAACAGGATCGTCGACAGGACGAGCAGAAAGCTCTCGCGCTGGTGGATGGGTCTGTTGAGTGAGTAGAGGAGCGGGAGCATGAAGAGGAATGCGCCCATGAGCGATCGCTTCCGCGTGAAGCCGGCAAGCCGGAAGAAGGCCAGCAGCGCGATAAAGAGCAAAACAGGAACCACCGAATCCAGCACCTGGAACACGGTGGCCGCACGCCACTTCGTCCATCGAAAGAGCGCACCCTCCGCCTGCTCGATGAGCGCGAAGTGCATGCCGGATGCGTAGGGATCGCCAAGGTACGGTTGCGCAGATTGCTCCGGCCGTCCGGTGAGCGCCTCTTCGAGACGGGCGAGGTACTGGTACTCGTCGGAATTCAGCTGGACCAGGATCCCCTTCGACTCCGGTTGCACGAAATAGAGGAATTGCGGAATCTGCAGGAGCATTCCAAAGAAGAGCGCACAGCTCAGAACAACGAGAATCCATTTCTTGCGATCGGTCATAGAAAGAGAATATCAGATCTCACACGAGTCCGAACCGGACTTTGAGCATCATCAGCATGCCCTTCCATGCGTCACGGAAGCAGATTTTCTTGCCCTCCTCCAGCGTACGGGGATGGTACGAAATGGGAACCTCGATGATGGGGATCCCGCGCCTGAGCAACTTGGCACTGATTTCCGCCTCCATTTCAAAGCCGGTTGACCGCAGCGCGAGGGACCGCATGATGGAAATGGGCAGCAGTTTGTAACAGGTGTAGGAATCGGTGACGCGCCTGAAGAACAGCAGGCTCAAAACGGCACTCAGCACCTTGTTCCCCCAGAGAAAACGTCGGTAGAGGCAGGGGTTGGGCCTGAGGAAACGGGAACCAAAGACGACGCACGCCGGAGAGGCGAGCGCGGCAGCAAGCAATGTGCGGATTTCCGCGGGGTCGTACTCCATGTCCGCATCCTGAATGACCATGTAGGGGGCGTGCACGTGCGAAAGGCCGGTGCGGATGGCATCGCCCTTGCCGCCGTTTTGCTTGGTGATGACCTGATCCTGCGGCCGCGCGAGACGCCGGAGAATCTCGAGCGAATGATCCTTCGATCCGTCATCCACAAACACCACCTCAGTCGCATCGTCACACGCGGCAAAAATGCGCGGCATGATCGCTTCGAGGGTGCGCTCCTCGTTGTAGACCGGAACGATGATGGTCAGGCGCGGCGATTCCATATAAGAGCAGAATACGGCTTTGGCGCGCGCATCGTCCAGCATTGCCCGAATTGCTGCAAGGGATTTCATCCGGAGAGAGCATTCTTTGACTCTGCCGCCAAAGCGCTGTTACGCTCTGATTATGCGCACCTGGATTGGGAATAAAGACAGATGGATTCTCGCGGCGATTGTACTGCTCGGGCTGACACTCAGGTTGTGTGCGCTTTCCTGGAACATATTCCCGCATGCCGATATTG
>JAUSKD010000022.1 GCA_030647195.1 Candidatus Peribacter sp.
ATCACATCGGGCAGGCTGCCGGGCTGGGGTTGCCCCATTCCCTGGAGTGCCGTCGGTTGCTGCTGTTGCTGGGTAGCCGGTTGCTGCTGCAGCGTCGCGGCACGGGTCTGGGCCTCCTCGGGCGTCAGGCCGGTGGAATGCCCCGAGAAGAACGCGGTGCGGTCGATGCGATCCAGGGGGAGCCCGCCCTCTCCGGCGAGCGGCTCGGTCAGGCGCACCTGATACACCGTTCCCGCCGCCTGGCGGATGGTCTGTACCGTGGCGTTCTTTCCTTCGATGGTGAGCTGCTCGATTTGCAGCGGCAGGCCCTGGGCATCAATGATCGAGAAGGCGGAGGGAGCCTGCGATGCCTCAATGACGGGGACAGCCGAGAAGGTGAGGCCGATGCGCGTGGCGGACAGTGCCTGTGCCGAGAGCAGGTGCAGGGAGGTTGCCGTAGATGAAGCTTGCGGCGCAGGTGAAGAATAAGAGGAGACGGGCGCCTGCGTATTCATAGATGAGGCAGAGACGGGCGCGGGCGAAGTCGTCTGCGTGACCATGCGATCCACGCGCACCTCCTCTGTGAAGTACGGACTCTCTTCCCCCTGCGCGTTGACCGCCATCACACTCACGTAGACGGTCGCGAAACCCGACGGAACACCACGGAGCACATGGCTCGTCGCAGTGCCTTCGGCCGTTTCCACATCATCGTAGTATCCGTCGTTCTCCAGAATGGATTTCTGACTGAAATAGATACGATAAGCCGCGATACTCCCCGACACAGGGGCCCACTGCACCATGATGGATCCGTCCGCCTGTGCTTGCGCCTGTACGCCCACGACGCTTCCCGGGGCTGCGGCGTGTGCCAGCAGAGGAGCTCCCAGAAAACCAAGGAGCATGAGCACGAAGAGGGTTGAGCGGCTTGTCATAGGGGTTGGGTGTGTCTTTAAGACTATTATATCAGATCTCGCCTTTTCCGCCAAGGCCGAGCGAATGGCGGTGCAGAGCCCCGAGAAGGCGCACGAGGCCGGTCGCCCAGAGCAGCGCGCCCAAGACGATGCCGGCGCAGGCAAGTCCGGCGAAGGTGAGCATGTCATTTGCAAGGAATGGCTGAGAGATCCACAAACACACTGCGAGTAGGAGCGAGAAAACGAACCACCGCACGAAGGCAGTGGGAGGGAAGTGCGGCTGGGAAAATTTCAAAGTCGACGGCAGAAGCAGGCTGACTAAGAGCGATTGCACGATGATGGCGGTCGTGGCCGCTCCCACGAAGCCAAGACGCGGGATGAGCAGCAGGTTGCAGCCGACCGAGAAGAGCGCGCTGACAGAGAGCGTGAGGATCAGGCGTTTCCACTCCCCGTGCACAAGGGCCATGTAGAACGAGAAGAGGATGAAGCCGTAGAGGAACATGGGAACGCTGGCGAGTCTGAGCGCCGTATCCGCACCGGGGTGTCCGGGCGTTGAAAGATATTCGCGCGTGGTGAGCAAGGCGATGATCGGGCGCGGCCAGAACATCGCGAATAACCCGGCCGTCGTGCCGAGGAGCAAAAGAAGCAGGAAGGTTTTGCCCAACAGCATGCCGGCATCCTTTCCCTGTTCACGGCGTTCACTCACAATCGGGAGGATGGAATTGAGCAGGAATGTGGGGATGAGGAAGCCCATTTCCCCAATCCGGAGCACGAAACCGTAGAAGGCATTCTGCATCTGAAAATCCGGTCGCAGGAGCGCGATCAGGGTCATGTCGAACTGGCGGCAGAACGAGAGCAGCAGGTAGGCGGTTCCGAACGGAAGCGCGCTCGCGAGCAAGTGGCGCATCGTGCGTGCGTGCCACCGCACGTTGAACGTGATGAACCTGTGCGCGAACACATACGAAAGCAGCAACAGCAGCAGGGCGCCGATGCCACCGACCAGCAGGCAGAACAGGAACACATTTTCATTCGTGCTGCCGCGGATGCCCAGCACGATGAGCATACCCAGCATCACGGTGGTCAGGATGCGCTGGCTCACTTCCGCGACAAACACATACTGCAGGCGGTAGTTGATCTGAAAGACGGATCGCAGTGTGCCGGCGAGCAGGGTAAAGAAAGGTGTCAGCGCGGCGATGGTGATGCCCAATGGCAAGGGCGTACCGCTCCACTGCGGGAGCAGCCATGCAAAGAGGATGGCGGAACCAAGGGAGATCGTGAGGATGATGGCCCGGAGGAAGATGAGCGCGCTCAGGATCTCTTCTTTCCGGTCGGAGCGGCTCATTTCGCGAACCGAGACGGCATAGAGTCCGAAATCCGCGAGGATGCCGAAGATCTGCAGGTATCCGTAGGCTGAATTGTAGTATCCGGCCAGTTCGAGGCTCAGGGACACCGCGACGAACTTCACGCTCAGGATCGAGAGCGCCGCCATGGTGATCTGGCTTGAGAGTTGCCAGAGCGTGGAGGCTGCGATTTTTTTCGCAATGGAGGACATCAAAAGGGATTGTAGCGGCATTCCCTTTGCGGTGCTTGCTCTCTGCGGTGCGCAGCTTACACTGGGAGCTGCCATGCCACTCCCCTTTCGCCACATCACCTCGACCAAGCAGTTCGTCCGTGCGGATACCGACGCCATTCTTGCGGTGGCGGAAAAAATGGAAAAAGTCCTGGCAAAAGGCGGGAGCGATCTTCTGAAGAACAAGATCCTCGCCGCACTCTTCTACGAGCCCAGCACGCGCACCAGGCTCAGTTTCGAGACGGCCATGCAGCGGCTGGGCGGTCAGGTGATCACGGCCGACGGCCTGCAGTTCAGCTCCATGTACAAAGGTGAAACGATTGAGGACACGATGATGGTGGTGGGCCAGTATGCGGACATCGTCGCCATGCGGCATCCCGAGCAGGGCAGCGCGGACCGCGCCGCCGCAGTGTGTCCCGTCCCATTCATCAATGCGGGCGACGGACCGGGGCAGCATCCCACGCAGGCGCTCCTCGATCTTTACACCATCCTCAAAGAGCGCGGATCCCTCGACGGACTCCATATTGCGATGGTGGGCGATCTCAAATTCGGCCGCACAGTACATTCCCTTTCATTCCTCCTCGGGCTCTACAAAGATGTCCGCTTCACGCTGATCGCTCCGAAGGAGCTCATGATGCCCCCCAAAGTCACCAGTTTCTTCAAAGAGAAGAACATCTTCTTCGCCGAGAGCGAGAATCTCGAACAGGGGCTCACTGCGGATGTGCTCTACATGACGCGCGTGCAGAAAGAACGCTTCGAGGACAAAGAGGAATACGAACGACTCAAGTTGAAGTACGTTCTGAAGGCCGATCATCTGCATGGCCGCTCCGTGACCGTCCTGCATCCGCTTCCGCGCGTGGGAGAGATCGCAACGGACGTCGATCCCCTGCCCGGCGCCGCATACTTCCGCCAGGTGCGTAACGGCGTCGTCATGCGCATGGCGCTGCTGGCGATGCTCCTCGGCAAAGCATGACGTCGCTTCTCATTCGCGGTGGCACCATCGTCCGTCCGACAGGCGACGAACGCGCGGACATCCTCATGAACGAGGGGATCATCGGCGAGATTTTCGTGCGCACAACCGGTCCACAGAAGCTTCTTGCGGCGGATCAGACCATCGAGGCGAACGGGCAGCTGCTCTTTCCCGGGTTCATCGATTGCCACGTGCACTTTCGCGAGCCGGGCCTGGAGCAGAAGGGCACCATGGAGACCGAGTCGCAGAGCGCGATTGCGGGTGGTGTCACCACGGTCTGCGAGATGCCCAATACCAATCCGCCCACCGTTTCCATCGCGGCTCTGCGCGAGAAGGTGAGAATCGCAGAGGGCATTTCTACATGTGATATCCGTTTCTTTTTCGGCGTTACGCAGAGCGAGAATCTGCAGGAACTCCGACGTCTCTGGACGGAACAGGAATACTCCAGCCTGCGTGACCGTTGCTGCGGAGTGAAGCTCTACATCGATCACTCCACGGGCAATCAAAAAGCCGCAAAAGGCGTTGTCGAAGAGGCGTTCCGCGTCTGTGCGGAGCTCAAAATTCCGCTCGTCGTGCACTGCGAGGATCCCGTGCTCAACGCGCGGGCGGCGAAATTAAACATGCATACGGAGATCGCGGCACATTCCCTCATCCGTGCTCCCGAGTCGGAGCAGCGTGCAATCACCTCTGCCATTGAGAGCGCGAAAGAGACCGGTGCGCAGCTGCATATCGCGCATCTGTCGACGAAGCGCGGACTTGAGCTTGTCGGGCAGGCCAAGAAAGACGGGCTCCCCATCACCTGCGAGGTGGCGCCGCATCATCTTTTTCTTTCCACGGAGGACTACGAAACACTGGGAACTCTGGGGAAAATAAATCCTCCTCTGCGCACGCCGGATCACTGCGAGGCGCTGTGGGCGGGCATCGAGAGCGGGACGATCGATTGTGTGGCCAGTGACCATGCCCCGCACACATTCGAAGAGAAGCAGGTTATGCCGGCTCTCACTGCTCCCAGCGGCGTTCCCGGGGTTGAAACAATGATTCCCCTGCTGCTCACCGTGGCGGCGGGCCGATGGCCGCATCCGCGCCGTCGTTCCTTCCAGCCGAAGTTGATGTATGCCGATATCAGGCGGCTCTGCTTCGACCGTCCCAATGAAATCTTCGCGCTCAAGCGTCCGATGATCGAATCAGCCGCCAAAGCTAATCTTGCCCTCGTCGAACCAGAAGCGGAGTGGGAGATCCATGGAGCGGATCTGCACAGCAAGTGTGGATGGACCCCCTATGAGGGTTGGAAGATTACCGGGAAAGCGACGGTCGTGGGAGGATGGTAAATTCATGGGATGGCCACCCCTAGTGTCCCTCCCATGGGCCCACCCTTCCTCGAGTGGTGTCGCTCCAGTGGTGGGGCCCGTCACCCCTCGACATCGCTCGGGGTGCCCTGAGCGACGAGTGGAAAGGAGTGTAACGAGGAGTCGAATGGGCAGAGCCACCCACCGCTTCGCGACGATTTATTTCATTTGTGAAAGTAAAGCGGGCAATTCCTGCAGGGAGCGGATCACGTGCATGGCGTTCTGGTGTGCCTGAGGTGAGGTGTGTTCCCGCGCGATGAGACAATTGGCCATGTTGGCGCTTCGTGCTGCCTGGATATCAAAGTCCTGGTCACCGATGTATATACAATGCTCTGGGGCAATGCCCAGACGCTCGGCAGCAAGCAGCAGACTGTGCGGATGGGGTTTGTCATAGGGCTGGCAATCATCGGCTGTCACGATCATGGATGAAATTGGCGAGAGATCAATGCGTCGTTCGATAGCATCGACGTATGACCTCCATGAGCCCGTAACAATGGCGCGTGGGGTTTCATTCTTGAGTGAATCCGCGAAATCTTTTGCATCTTCGAACCACTTCACCTTTTCACTCAGTGTTTTAGTGTAGAGATCATCTCGGTACTTGCGGATCTCTGCATCACGATGACTCAAATTAAAACGCATAAGCACATTGGTGAGTTTGTGGTTTTCCCAAAAAATCTTATTGAATTCCTGCTCGCTTAAAACAAGCCCGAAGACACTCAATGTCTGAAAGTAGGCCTGCTTGTAGAGCGGTATGGAATCAACGAGTGTCCCATCAAGATCGAAGAGGATCGCTTGTACTTCCATACATGTGCAGGAATGAGTTCCGTGTGAGCGTATCACAGTGAAGCTCCCCAGCCTCACAGCGGGGTATCTTTTGAAACGCCTTCGGCGATCCCTCGCGGAACCCGGCGCCCGCCTCGGCCGAGCCGAGATCGGACGGGTAGCCCCGCAGTTGCGGGGCGAAGTTGGGTGAAGGACAGGTAAAAAAAGAGCCCCGTATGAGGAAGCCCTGTTTTTGTGTACCGATGATGTGCGTCGGGATCCTTTATCCCCTGCGTCCCCATTGGTGGGTCATTGGTTGTATTGGAAATGAAATAAAACGAATTGAAGTGCCGGGGTCAGACTTCCACGATAAGTGGAATGACCATCGGCTCGCGGTCCAGTTTGCGGTCAAAGTAACGGTAGAGGGCGCCGCTGATCGTCCGCTTGATATCTTTGCGATCGATTTCGCCGCGGTTTACCGCCTCTTCATAGGCCTTGCGCGAAAGCTCAATCACTTCGCGCGTGATCGTCGCCTGTTCTGATCCATAGATCAGACCTCGCGAGAGGACATCGGGATCACCGACGAGGCGCTTGCTCTGGCTGTAGACGCGCAGGACCAGCATGATGATTCCGGCGGAGCTCATCACCTTGCGGTCATTGAGGACGCGCTGGCCTTCGCCAGCGCTCCCGAGCCCGTCGATGATGACATCCTGAATCAGGTGCTTCTGCTTGCTCTTGCGCGCATTGCCCTGCTGATCGAATTCCAGAATCTCACCGTTGGTGAGCATGTGGATGCAGTTTTCCTCGTAGCCGAGCGTTCGGGCCAAGTCCGCATGCGCAGCGCACATGTGCGGCTCCCCGTGTTCGGGGATGATGTGCTTGGCGCGGACCAGCTGGTGCATCAACAGGATGTCACCGGCATGCCCGTGGCCCGTGGTGTGGAGGGCGAGCTCCGCATTCGTCTTCACCTTCGCACCCTTGAGGTGGAGGTTATTCACGACTTTGGCCACCGAGCGCTCGTTCCCGATGATGGGGTTCGAACTCAGGATGACCGTGTCGCCTGCCTTGACGGAAATATTGCGATGCGTGCCCAGTCCGATGCGTGCGAGCCCTGCCATCTCTTCACCCTGGCTGCCCGTGGTGATGATCAGCACTTCGCGGTCGGGGATTTTCTCCATGCCGGGGCTCACCTTGCGGATCAGCCCGCGCGGAGCCTTGAGATAGCCCAGATTCTGGGCGATTTCGATGTTCGTCTCCATGCTGCGGCCCGAGACGAATACCTTGCGGTTGTAGGTCTTGGCGTGGTTGACGATCTGCTGGATGCGACTCAAAAGAGAGCTGAAGGTCGAGATGATCACACGGCCCTTGGCATCGCGGATGAGCTGGTGGAGCGTTTCAGAAATATCCCGCTCACTCTTGCTGTAGCCGGGCTTGTTGACGTTGGTCGAATCGGCGACGATCGCCAGAACTCCTTCTTTGCCCAGTTGGGCAAAACGCTGGAAGTCCGCCGGCTGTTCATCCACCGGTGTTAAGTCAAACTTGAAATCCCCCGTATGCATGATGGTCCCATAGGGGGTCCGCAGCGCGATGGCTGCCGAGTCGGGGATGGAGTGCGTGACGCGCAGGAACTCCGCTTCTGAGCGGCCGATCTTTACGCGCTGACCGTAGGTCACCGTATTGAGTTGGGCCTTGCCGGTCATCTTGGCTTCATCCAGGCGCTTCTTGATGAAGGCCATGGTCAGCTTGGTGCCGTACATCGGCGGAAAGTGCAGAGCGGGCAGCAGATGCTGTACGGCTCCGATATGGTCCAAGTGTCCGTGCGTGAAGAGGATGCCTTTGATCCGGTTCTCGCGTCCTTTCAGGCTGGAGATATCCGGCACAAGGTAATCGATCCCCAGCATGTCCTCGTCCGGGAATTGCAAACCCAGATCGATGATATAGAGGTCCTGATCCACTTCTATGACGAAGCAGTTGCGTCCCACCTGTTCAAAACCGCCAAGCGGGTAGACCTTGAGTCCACCCACCCTTCCTTGTGGGAGGGGGGCAGGCCGCGGTTGCGCTTGGGGAACAGGAGCACGTTGCTGCTGTGGCTGACCGGGCCGAGGTTGCTGTTGTCGATTATGCCGGCCATGCCTGTGTGGATGGCGGAACGGCTGGCCCTGTGGGCGTCCGCCCCCCGGTTGCTGTGGCGGGCGCTGTGGCATCTGGGAAATAACAGGCTTCGGGGAATCCTTCCCTGCAGCCTGTGCAGCGGAAGGGGATTGCGGGAGACGGCTCGATTGCTCAATTCGTCCGGGTTCTCCCAGTTTATTCTGGAGCCATTCACCGATGGTTTTCACTACTAGTTATTGGAAAAAGAATTACGTGTCACCAGTATAGGCTTCGCAGGGAAAATAATCAAGCTCTTCTTTGTCGAAGCATAGAGATTTTGGCTTAGATACAACGAATTTTTAGTTCAACTAACTGAATTTTGGAGGGGCAAATGCAATGAAAGTTTTAAGATTTCCTTCGGGATGGCCGGTGGAGAACCCACAAGATCCTCCATCAGTACCGACTAGTGATACAGATCGAGAGGATTCATCGGAAAAGACAACCGGCTCGCCGGCTGTTCCGGGTGCTTGCTGTCACTCCCCTCCTTAAGGTAGCCTTGCTTTCCGTATGGACGTTACGGTCCAGACGGGCATGACCAAATCAGTGAAAGGGGTTTCCCTCGTCGCTCTTTCATTTGTTTCTTCTCAGAAGGAACAAGTGTGTCTGCTGCTCGAGATCGAGGCGGATACCTCTGAGGCGAAGACCACCGAAAAAGAGTGCATTACCATTGTTGAACATGCGTTGCTTGAGACGGACGGAGGCGCCGCGGAGAGGCTGGATGGTACATTGAAGGAATTGAACGGGCTTCTGAAAGGGCTGATCCTCTCCAAGGCAATCGAAGGGGTTCACGCCATTGTGGCCATTGTGGATCGTGATCTGACGCTCCACGTTTCACACGCGGGGAGTGCCGAGGCCTACATCGTGCGTGCCGGAGGGGCGAGCCAGATCACCGAATACACCCGCGGCAAGCCGGTTCCCGCGTTCGTCCACATCGCCAGTGGCCGCCTGGAGGCGCGCGATACGGTTGTTTTTTCCACGCAGCGGTTGCTCAGGGCTGTCACGCCGGCGCAACTGGCCCAGCATGCCCAACGGGGTGATCAGCTGCTGGACGAGCTGACGAATACCCTTGAGGCCGAACGGGAGCATGCGGCGCTCGGTGTGCTGCACGCGAGCGGCGGGCAGATGAAGATCGGCGAAGCGCCCCTGCGCCCTGCAGGGCGGGCTCTGGCGTCGCGTCATGACCGTCGTGGGAGGAATTGGGGAGCCAGCACGATCGTCGCCAGGATGGGCGAGCGGGGACGCGCGTTCCTTTCGCTCGGGATATTCCGGCAGATCTGGGAAAAGACGAGCGATTGGGCGGCAACATTCTTTGCGGATCTCAAAAACCCCAAGCGCAAGCGGCGTGCGCACCTGCTCATCGTGGCGGGGGCTCTCGTCGTCTTCATTCTGCTCTGGGTGATCGTCAACCTCTCCACCTCTACGGAGCGCGGCAAGACGAAGGCAGAGCTGACACAGCTCATGGAGCAGATCGATCAGGAGATCCGCACGGCGGAGAATCGCCAGCTGAGCGGAGACATCGACGGGGCGAACCTCGTGCTGGATCGCGCACAGGAGGAGGCGCAACAAGTGATGAATAACGAGAGCGGTCTCTACCGTCGGGAATCTCTGGATCTTCTTGACCGCATCCGCACGAAGAAAGAGGACATCAATCACATCGTCCGTCTCTCGCCGCGTCTCGTGGTGAATGCGTCGGCCAAGAGCGCCGACATCACGCTCCTTGGCATGGTGGGGCTCGCGGACGGGGAATTCGCTCTGTACGACAAGCAGAACCTCTACCGCGTCCTCCTCAATGCCATTGATGATCCGCAAAAAATCACGACGCAGGAAGCCATCGCCGATGCGGCGGGCTTTGCACGCTATCAAACCATTGTCTTCCAGACCGCCACGAACGGCATTATCGAGACGATCGGCGGCCAGCCCACCACCATGAAGACAGAGGATCCCGCAGGCTGGATCAGCGGAAAGGACGTGAAAACCTACCTTCGTTTCCTCTACATCCTCTCGCCCGAAAACAATCAGATCTACAAGTACGAACGGCTCTCGAACCGCTACGGCGCCCCGACGGAGTACAACGTGGATGGGAAGCTCGAGGGGGCGATTGATATGGCGATCGATGGACCGATCTTTGTCCTCAAGCGCGGCGGGGAAGTGGTAAAACTCTTCCGCGGAGAGGCGCAGCCCTTCACGATCCGGCATGCGCCGGAGAAGAACATCCTTGCGACGGCAACCAAGGTGATCAAGGCCGCCGGCAGCAATCTCTACTTCCTCGATCCCACGGGCGCCCGCATCGTGGTGGTGACGGAAGGTGGAGCCACCGGAGAATCCTCCTACAAGACGCAGTATGTCTTGGAGGGCGATCAGGTTGGCACGCTGCAGGACTTCTTCGTGGATGCCGACGAGGGGCACCTGTACGTCATGGATGAAAAGCGGCTGTATGTTGTGGACCTTGTGAAATAGCCAAAAACACAGATTTCTATTTTCATTATTCCGTTTTCCATTCAGCATGTCCGCGCATGCGCGTCCTTCTCTTCGGCACCTTTGATCGGCTGCATCCCGGCCACAGATTCATCCTGACCGAGGCCGAGAAACGCGGCGAGCTCACGATCATCATTGCCCGCGACACAACAGTTCGGCAGCTCAAGGGCAAACTTCCCGCACAACCGGAAGAAGAAAGGCGATCGGCAGTCAGTCGCGTTGTGCCGTCGGCGCGGGTGCTGCTGGGTGACAGTGATGACTACCTCCGTCCGGTACGGGAAAACGTCCCGGACCTGATCCTGCTCGGGTATGACCAGGTGCTCCCTCGCGGGGTGAAGCCCGAAGACCTGCCCTGTCCCGTGGAACGCCTCCCCGCCTTCCACCCGGAGCTCTACAAGAGCAGCCTGCAGAGAGGGAACTGACTATTCCTCTTGGTGATGCCGTCTTCGGGGGCGTGGATACCGGGGCCAATTTGTGCTAGAATAATGAGATTCCTCCGCAATCCATGGAAACAAACACAGAACCCAAACGGCCCTCTCTGCTCAAGCAATTGCTCGGGGCAATGGGCGGGGCGGCGATCGCTTTGCTGCTCTATCAGGGATACAAGATCGGTGCCCCGGTGGTGACGGCATGGCTGGTGGCCCCGCAGTCGCAAATCAGCGCGGATCATCCCGGAGCGGTGCGTGCGAATCGGGAAGTAAGCGCGTACGAGTTCAATCGCCTGGCGGCCAAGGCCAAAGAGATTTACCAGCGCTTCTCTGCAGAGCCGGGACCGCAGGCGACGATCTCGCAAACGGGCATTGAAGTGACGCAGCCTCTTATGGCGCATTCCAGCTCCGTTGCGCGCGCGGATCTTGCGGATCTGGTGGCGGCGCAAATAACAGCTTCCTCCTCTTCTGCCGCCTCCCTTTCCTCCTCAGCTTCTTCCGAAGCGTCCTCTTCGTCCGCATATTCCA
Source organism: Candidatus Peribacter sp. (assembly GCA_030647195.1). GTDB lineage: Bacteria > Patescibacteriota > Gracilibacteria > Peribacterales > Peribacteraceae > Peribacter. Next base: position 11,118 of record JAUSKD010000022.1, read on the forward strand.
TTCCGGCGGAACCGGTGGTTGCCGATGCGGCTTCTTCTGCACGGGTACGTGCAGAGACTCAATTGCAGGCGAAGCTGGCGGGGAACAAGCTCCCCAGCTCAGGAATCGGAACATCGCTGGTGGCCGCGGTCGCGTTTGGCACCGCCGCGTTGCTTCGCAAGAAGCACGGTGAGCGGTGAATCTTTCTGATCGGTATGTAATCCACTAGAGTGTGGTGCGATGCCACCCATCGATGACTCCCTGATCGTTTTATTCGCGGTGCTTGGGCTTGTGTTCGGCAGCTTTGGGACGGTGATCATTTCACGGGTTCCCGCAAAGCAGCATTTGGGTGGTCGCTCGCGCTGTCCCCGGTGCAAGCATGTCCTCGGAGCCGCAGAGCTCGTCCCTCTTTTCAGTTACCTGCTGCTTAGGGGCCGCTGCCGCCACTGTCACCGGTCCATCAGCATCATCTATCCGCTCATTGAGCTTTCGTCCGCATGCCTCTTTGTGCTCGCCATCATGATCGGATCTTTGCCTCTGCCTTCACTCCTGCTGGCGTTCTCTCTGTGGCTGCTCCTGCTCATTGCGATCATCGATGCACAGACGCAGACCATTCATGATGCGCTCAACCTCTCCTTCATCACTGTGGCCGTTGCGCACAGTGTGGCCATCGGTCGGGTGCAGATTGCGGGGGCGCTGTTCCTCGCGCTCTTCTTCGGCGCGCAGTGGATCGTCAGTCGCGGACGGTGGGTGGGGAGCGGCGATATTCTGCTGGGGGCCGGAATCGGTTTTCTGCTCGGAGGATTCGCTCCTGCTCTCCTTTGCCTCGGCCTTGCCTACGTGATCGGTGCGGGTGTGGCGGTTTTTTTGCTGATGACGAAACGGGCCACGCGCAAAAGCCATGTGCCCTTCGGGCCGTTTTTGGCCGCAGCAGCTTTACTCACGATTATATTTGGGGATCGTATTCTTCCGGTGATTATTCCAGGGCTGTTGTAGTTGAAGAAGCACATACAAAACACGAACAGTAAACAAACAGAACAAATGAAATATGCGTGCGAACCCCGCACTTTTGCTATGCAAGAGTGCGGGGTGGAGGCACACCATTGAAGGGAAAAGAGAGCCCGTGAGAGAAAAACCGTAGGTTTGTCTCTCACGAAGTATTAAAAAGTGGGCTCTCGCCCGACAAGAGTGGGCAAGAGCCCAATGGAGTGCCATCGTTTGCACTATTCGGCCCCAAAAGGGGTCCGCCGCCACTCAAGGAAATCCTTAGGTGAGGAGCTTTATGATGGCTGCACTATCGTACAGAAACTCTCTGGAATGTCAAGTTACCGTAACTTCCCTGCTTTGGCCGGGGGAAGCCATTGGCGGCTTTTCTCCCTTTCCCGCATACTTCCCTCCGATGAAGGTCATAGCCGAAAACCGCCGGGCACGTTTTGATTTCGAAATCCTCGAGACAGTGGAAGCCGGCATCATGCTCACGGGACCCGAAGTGAAATCCTGCAGGGAAGGCCACGTGAATCTGGCGGGAGCGTATGTCTCGTTTCACAACGGCGAGGCGGTTCTGAAAAATGCTTCCATTTCTCCCTATTCTTTTGCGGCACGCATGCCGCACGAGGAACGGCGCGATCGCAAGATGCTTCTGAAGGCGGCGGAGCTCAAAAAACTTACGACTCGGGCGGAAGAAAAAGGATTCACAGTCGTTCCTCTTTCCTTGCGCGTGGGGAGATTCGTGAAGGTAGAGCTCGGTATCGGGCGCGGTCGCAAGAAGACAGACAAGCGACAGCACATTCGCGAGCGGGAGGTGGCTCGCAAGCTCAAGCAGACGGGGGATTACTGATGATTTTCCACCGATATACAAAATTATTAAATCATGATATAATCATAGGTAATACCAATAGCTGTGCCTTCCGTCATTCCAACCATTCCTCCCGAGGCGGAATCTGAACAACGGGCTTCCCAGAGCGCGGGATTTTTATGGGCAATCATGCGCGGGATTCCTCACCTGATTCCTTATCTGGTGATCTCTGTCCTGCTCGTCACGCTCCTATCGCTGATTCTTCCGTTCACCATGGATGAGTTCAGTCAGTTTTCGCCAATCATCTGTCACTATTATCCGTACAACGCGCTCAATGTTTTTCGTGAAGCATGCGGCCTTTATGATCTGCGGATTCCGCTTCCCGTGTTGAACAACATGCACCTTCCCCTGCGGGCGTTCTACTACGTCGGCAGTGTGCAGGCATTGATCTATTTCCCTCTTTTCCTTCTCTGGAAGAGCCCGCTGTCTGCACGTCTGCTGGGGATGATCTGGCTCATCGCAGAAGCGAGTGTTCTTTCGATACTCTTCCCCGGTATTCGCAGACGCTGGTTTTTCTTCGGGCTCATCGGCTTCTTTTTCTATTTCCTGATGCATGTGGTGGACCGCGGGCCAATAGGACCACAATTTTTCTTCGCGTTCCTGAGTTACTGGCTGATATGCCAGTGGATCAACACGCTGCGCCTGCGGTATGTGGTCTGGCTGGTCATCATCACTGTCGCGGGTCTCTGGCTCAAGCTCTCTTTCATCTGGATTATGGTCGGTGTTGCAATGGTGAGTACGTCCTATTTTCTGCAGCGGTGGCGCATGGTATTCGCCACCCCGCAATCGACGCGAAAGTTTCTCTGGCAGGCGGCCGTGGGCCTGCTCGTCCTGGCGCTGCTCTGGTATGTAATTTTCTTCGCACAGATGAACGACGGCGTGCGGTACTACAAAATCATGGGGCTCGAGGGGATGTTGTCCTGGAAGGAGCTTCTTCAGGGGGAAGTATTCTCCAGCCATTCGTGGGGCATTCTGTGGAATATGTGGCATGCAAATGCGCTGGGGAAATGGGAGCAGATATTGCCGCCAACCGCGCAATCCATTGCCTACACGCTCGTTACAATTCTTTCGCTGCCCATCCTCGCGTTGGGGCTGATGGCCACGCGCAGACTGACCATACGACAGATTATCGAACCTGCTGTATTCTATGCGGCCTTTCTGGTTGTCCTCAGCTTGATTTTGCTCTCGAAGACCGCGTGGGCCATTCATCACATCATGCTGGCATTCCCGTTCCTGATTCTCAGCTTTGCCTCCCTGTTTGATGCATGCAGGCATTCGATGCGAAAGATGTGGGCCGGGTGGTACGTCGTCGGATGCATGCTCCTCGCGGTCAACGGTATCGCCTATGCCACGTACTTCAGGCAGCCGATCCGTGTTGGCGATTCATTTTCGCGCCAAGTGATGCACGAAGTTCTCTACGATCACACCCTCTCGAGCCGGTACATCTACGTGATTGTGGATTTTGGCATGTATTTCTACCAGGGCCTATATGGAAACCGCGATCAGTCTGTGCTGTTCATTCTGCCACTCAATAAGGCGGAACAAATTGCACAATTGAAAGAAATCGCGCTGGCACAGCATCGCAAGTTATTGTTCGTCCATCAAACTGGCTGGTCTGAAACAAACAAGGAATTGATCGCATCATCATTTGACCTTCAGCGGTGCTCCGCCGTTCCTGCAGATGCCGTCTGGCAGATTCTTCTCGAAAAAGACGGGAGTATCGATTCTCCCTGTCACACCACGCATCCTGCGGTGCAAGCTCCCGCCGAGCGCTCTCTCTCGACGATTCTCTGGTAGCCCGCAGAAACGCAGACAAGCTCAAGCAGACGGGGGATTACTGATGCTCTGCGAAATACGTTCCCTTCAATTTCCACATACTGCATACTGCTTCCGCATGTCCCTCCTCCCACCGCAAATCACAAAGGCCATTGAGGAATTCTCTAAGCTCCCGGGCATCGGGTCCAAGTCCGCCGAACGGCTCACTTTTCACTTACTGAGGAGCTCCAAAGCCTCGCCGGAGACGCTGGGCAAGGCGCTGACGGATCTGAAAGTTGAGCTCAAGTATTGCAGACACTGCCAGATGGTCACGCTGCAGGACGAGTGTTCGATCTGCGCCGATACCTCCCGCGATCATGCGATGATTCTGATCGTCGAAAATCCATTGGATGTGATCGCGTTCGAACGTTCCGGATACAAGGGTGTTTATCACGTTCTCCACGGTGTCCTCTCCCCCATCGACGGGATGGGGCCGGAGCAGCTGAGACTGAAGGAGCTCGTCGACCGCTGTGCGGACGGCAAGGTGGAAGAGGCGATCGTGGCGACCAATCCGGATGTGGAGGGTGAGGCCACGGCCAGCTTCATCCGCGAGCGGCTCAAGGATAAGGTTGAGAAAATTACGCGCCTCGCGCACGGGCTCCCGATGGGCGCGGATATCGAATTCGCGGATCAGGTGACGCTGAAAGAGGCGGTGGATGGAAGGCGGAAACTGTAAATGTACCGGTGCTCCGTCGGGAAGAGGAGGCCCCTTGGGGACCCCCTCCGTTTACGACGGACGTTGAGCGCGCTCAGGACGAGGAGCTGGAAGAACCGGAGCTGACCGAAGACGAGGATGAAGAGCTGGAAGAGGAAGAACTGGAGGAGGTGCTTGAGCTGGAACCAGAGCCTACTGCGGCGCTGATGGTCGCCGAAATATCGGTGCGGAGCGAAAGGAGCGCGCCATGAATCTTTGCGAGAATATCGACGTAGAGTTGCGTGCGTGCCTGCGCCGACAGCGCTGCGATGCCCTTGCGCGCATCATGCAGCTGCGCCTTGAACCATGAGCTGAACGTATTCAATTCCATCCGCAGGCCGCTCATCAGCCTGCCGTTGGAGGCGCGTTCCTCAAGCGAAGATCCGGTTTGGGCCTTTGGCTTTGCTTTCTCATCATCTTCGCTGGCCTTTGCCACATCTTTTGCGTGCTGTTCTGCGCGACGCAGAATCCGCTCTGTGCGGCCGCCGTGTACATTGGCACGCAGGGACATCTGAGCACCGACGGAACTTTGCGCGGCAAAGGCGGGAACAGCGGAGCCCACAGTCAGGCCGAAGATGGCGCCGATGATGCCGAGCCTGGAGAGAAAAGAACCCATAGAGAAAGGGGGAAAGAAGTACGGACACAAGAGAAGACGACGCAAGGGGCCGATTCTTACCAGCCGCCCCTCCTTTGCTTTCGCGGGATCTTGATCACTGCTTCTGGCAAAAAGGGGCCGCTGGCAGAGCCAGCAGCCCCCTGGTCATCCCGGTGATGGCAATGGGACAGATAAAAATGTCCATACATGTGGGGAAAGAAATATGGACGCCAGAGAAGACGATGTGCTCCGCCGATTCTTACCGATGGGTTTCTTCCTCCTCTTCAGATGAGCGTTCTGACGAAGACAGAGAAGAGGATCGAGATTCGGTCTTTTCGGACTCAGAGCGTGACGATCGGGAAGAGGCCGACGAAGATGAGGATCGCAACAAGGGGGACCATGAGGACGCGAAGGAGCTCGAAGAAGAGCGTTCCTCTCCCTCCCCCTCTCTTGGCCAGGGGAAGGGTGCCGGAGACGAGAACGGTATGCCAATCGGCAGGATGCCCGCCCCCGGTCCCTCTTCCTGCTCATCGTGGCGTTCCTTTTTCCCGTTCCCCGATGATGCCGAAGAAGCACTGTGCATGGATGAAGCTGATGAAGAAGCCCTGTCCTCTCCCTCATCGGAATCGCGACCCATGGAGGAATCGGATTCTCCATCCCTCAGGTCGGGCAGAGGAGTGATGGCTGGCAGGCGAGCCTTTTCCTCATCCTGCTGTCGGTCGTGATTTTCCTGCGCGCGGCGGGAAGAAGAGAGAGACGAAGAGTCAGTCCGACGATCGTTCTCGTGCCAGTCTTCGGATTTCTCATCTGCATCATCTACCAGCGCCTTCAATGCGGGCGGCACGCCCGTGGTGGATTGCATGTGCGCGAGAGAATCCTCGTGCTGATTGAATTCCGTGCGCAGATTCTGCCCCGCTGTCCGTCGTTCGCCGTCGGGCAGATTGCGCAGACGCTCCTGAAGATGCACAGCATCTTGTTCCATCTGGGAATGGAGAATGGTCTGCCGATTCGCCGGATCTGGCTGGCGGCCCAGGGCATCAGCCTCTTCGAGCCGCCGCTCGATGGTGCGGATTCCCCACTGTGTACGCCGGGCAGGGGTGAGGGCGAGGCCAGAGATCACCGGTTCCATCACATGCACCTTGATGGGATAGAGCATGTCGCCCGGCAGCGAGCCCTCGGCGGCATACGCCATGCCCCCTCCGATGAGCAGCAGGGCCATGGCAGAGGAGAGGGCGGCGGTAAAGGGCCGGAAGAGCATGCGTGCAAGAGAGAACGTCCGTTCCTCGATAGGATTGGCCCGCATGAAACTGAGAAGCCTGGCGCGGCCAATCGCCTTTTCATAATCGGTCAGCTGAAGAGCAGCCGACGATTCCCGGAGCACGGCCGAAGGTGTCGTCTTCAGCGTATGCGCGGCAAGCGCGGCGCGCGCCTGCGCGTGTTCCACCGGCGAGAGGGTGCAGGAACGGGCGGCGGCCAAAAATGATGTGATGCGCTTATCCATGAGGAACCAAGAGGGATTGGAGCTTTTCGATGCCGCGGTTCACGCGGACGGAAATCACATTGGGGGAAACGTCGAGGAGTTGGGCGATCTCGCGCGGCGGCAGGCCATCGATGAAGCGCAGGATGACGGCTGTCCGGTAGGGTTCATCGATGTTCTGGAGCGTCTCAAGGACGAAGCTCTCTTCCAATGCCGCAGCGGGTCCCTTTTCGTGGCTGGGAGGATTGAATCCTGCATCCATCATGTCTTCCAATGAAGAAGTGGGGCGGCGCTTCCTGCGGCGCGCGGTATCGATGATGAGATTATTGGCGATGCGGTAGAGATAGGCACGCATGTTCCGGACAGTCATGCCGCCGACGATGGCCTCCCATGCGCGGATGAACGTATCCTGCATAAGATCTTTGCCGTCTTCGCGATCCCCAAGCCGAAGCGCGCAGTGACGGAAAATCGCATCCGCGTACAGGTCGTAGGCCTCTAGGAATTCCTGTTGGGTCATAGAGGGAGGGTGGCGAAAGGAAGACGCTCGCGAACGCCTATTCTTACACACATTGATCCGGACGTGGCAATTAGTGCTTAAACCCTCTTACCCCGGTGACGACCATCGGCATGTTGAGGGCGTTCGCCTTTGCGATCACCTCTGCATCCCGCACCGATCCTCCCGGGTGGATGATGGCGGCGATACCGTATTTGGCGGCCTCCTCCACGCTATCTGGAAAGGGGAAGAACGCATCCGAGGCCATGACGGCACCCTTGGCCTTTTCACCCGCCCGCCGTGCCGCGATGATCGTACTGTCCACCCGGCTCGTCTGACCGGCGCCGATGCCCACCGTGCAGGCATCCTTCACGAAGACGATGGCATTCGACTTGGCGTGCTTGACGACCTTCCAGGCGAAGAGCAGGTCGCGGATCTGTTCCTTCGTCGGCTTTGCATCCGTCACGCACTTCAGATCCTTCTCCGTGACCACGCGCGTATCCAGATTCTGCACCAGCATGCCGCCGAGCGCGGTGCGGAACGAGGTGATTTCCGCATCGGGTTTGGAACAGTGGTTCTCGATCACGCGGATTTTCGGCTTCGTCTTGAGCAGAGCCAGAGCCTCCGGATCGTACGAGGGGGCGATGATGATCTCGACGAAAATTTTCTGCTCCAGGACTTTCTCAATCACCGCTTTCGTGCAGGTGCGGTTGAGGGCGATGATCACGCCGAAGGCGGACAGGCGGTCGGCGTCGTATGCGCGCTGGAAGGCTTCCGCGATATCGCTGTGTGAAGCGACCCCGCAGGGATTGGCATGTTTGATGCAGGCGGCCGTCGGTTCCTCAAATTCGCAGACCAGATTCCACGCGCCATCCGCGTCGAGGATGTTCAGGTAACTCATCTGCTTCTCCTCCTGCTGCAGAGTGATCCACTCCGGGGGATTTCCGGCGACTTCATAGAAGGCACCCCACTGGTGAGGATTCTCCCCATAGCGCAGTTTCATGCGGTTCGTCAGCAGCACGCCCGCGTGGTCGCCATCCGAGAGCGTACGCGTGATGGCGGTGTCGTAGGCGGCGGTGTGCAGAAAAACTTTCTCAGCCAGCCTCTTCCTCGTTTCCGGTTTCGTGTCTTTGGCGTCTTTCAATTCCGCGAGAATGGTCATGTAATCCTGCGGATCGCAGATCACCGTTACGCTCTCGGCATTTTTGGCTGCGGCACGGAGCAGACTGGGTCCGCCAATATCAATTTGCTCAATCATTTCCTCGCGCGTCACGCCGGGCTTGGCGGCAGTTGCTTCGAACGGGTAGAGATTCACGCACACGAGGTCGATCGGTTCGATGTTCAATTTCTTCGCCTCGGCCACGTGGGTCGCATCATTGCGCTTGAAAAGAATGCCGCCGAAGATGAGCGGGTGCAGGGTCTTCAGTCTTCCTCCAAAACACTCGGGAAACCCCGTGACCTTCTCAACTGGTGTCACGTTGATCTTGGCTTTCTCCAGCGCCTTCTGCGTTCCTCCGGTAGAGATGATCTGAAACCCAAGTTCGACGAGTCCCCGGGCGAAATCTTCGATACCGTGCTTGTCACTGACCGAGAGAAGGGCGCGTCGAGGCATGAGGAGAAAAGAGCGGATGCAGTCTAGCGATGGGGAAGGGGGAAGCAAAGGAGAAGCACACTTTTCCGCTAAGCCGTATGTCACCAAAAGCAGCCGGGGTTCATGAACCCCGGCTGCCGGAAAGACAAATAATGCTCAGATGAACAGCGCCGCGAGTGCGAGCGTCAGGGTCGAGAAGAGCTTGATCAGCACATGCAGGCTGGGGCCGGCCGTATCCTTGAAGGGGTCGCCCACGGTGTCGCCCGTGACGGCGGCCTGGTGCGCGGGGCTCTTCTTGCCGCCGTAGGCACCCGACTCGATGAACTTCTTCGCGTTATCCCACGCACCACCGGCGTTATTCAGGTACGCGGCGAGGATGACACCGGTAATGGTGCCGACCATCAGGAATCCGGCGGCAGCTTCCGCGCGGAAGATCATGCCGACCGCAATCGGGGCTATGACTGCCACGAGGCCGGGCAGGATCATTTCTTTGAGTGCGCCCTGCGTGGCGATATCCACGGCAGCGGCGTAATCCGGCTCCTCCGTCCCCTCCATGATGCCGGCATGCTCCCTGAACTGCTTGCGGACCTCTTCCACGATCACGCTGGCCGCCCGACCCACGGCGCGGATGGTGAGGGATGTGAAGAAGAAGACGACGACCGCGCCGAGAAAGGCCCCGATGAACACGGGAACGCGGGCGAGATCGACGACGGTGATGTGCACTTCTTCCAGGAATGCCGAGAAGAGCAGGAAAGCGGCGAGCGCGGCGGAACCGACGGCGTACCCCTTGGTGAGGGCCTTGGTGGTGTTGCCGCACGCATCCAATTCATCCGTGACCTTGCGCAGCTCATCGGGGGCCTTGCTCATCTCCACGATGCCTCCGGCATTGTCCGTGATCGGTCCGAACATATCCATGGCCAGCACGTAACCCACCATCGTGAGCATGCCCATGGTGGCCACGGCCGTGCCGTACAGGCCGCCCGCGGCGATACCTGTCTGTTCACCGCACCAATATGAGGCGAAGAGGGCGGCGCAAACCGTCAGCACCGAGAGACCCGTCGACTCCATGCCGATGGCGGTTCCCGAAATGATGTTCGTGGCATGACCGGTCGTGCAGGCCTTGGCGATCGCCTGAACCGGGCGATGATCTTTACTGGTGTAGTAATCGGTGATGTACACGAACGCGACGCTGGTCAGGATGCCGGCGACTCCGCAGAGGAAGAACCACGGCGCGGCATTCGAAAATTGGAAGAAGGCGATCAGCGCGCCCACGACTCCTGTTGAGGCACTGGTTCCGAGCATGAGTGCGGAGCAGACAAAGAGGATGACCGTTGTGAGGGCGGTGGTGATCCAGTAGCCGCGCACCATCGCGCCCATGGGAGTATCACTTGGTTTTGCATGGACGGTGTAGACGCCGACGATGGTGGCGAGCAGACCGAATGCACGGAGGACGAGCGGGAAGAGAATGCCTTTGAGACCGAAGACGGGGAAGAGCGCGACCCCCAGCACCATTGCTCCAATATTCTCCGCCGAGATGGATTCGAACAGGTCCGCACCGCGGCCGGCGCAGTCGCCGACGTTGTCGCCCACGAGGTCCGCGATCACGGCAGGGTTGCGGGGATCATCCTCCGGAATGCCCGCCTCGATCTTGCCCACGAGGTCCGCACCCACGTCGGCTGCCTTGGTATAAATTCCGCCGCCGAGTTGCGCGAAGAGTGCAACGAAGCTGGCGCCGAATCCGTAGCCGACAATCAGAGAAGGAATGCGCTCGGCCGAGAGACCCATGCCGACACGGTAGAAGAGATAGAGGGCGCTGATTCCTAAGAGTGAGAGGGAAGTGATGACGAGCGCGGAGACCGTGCCGCTGCGCAGAGCCATCTTGAGCGCGCTGTCGATCCCCTCGCGGGAACTGGCTGCAACCTTCAGATTGGCGCGGGTCGCCACAACCATGCTCACGACTCCGGCGATGCCGGAGAGCAGGCATCCGAGCAGGAAGGACACGCCGACCTCAAAGCCGTGTGCCCAGCTCTGCTCCCCTCCGCTCAGGCCGTAGACGATGATCATGAGCAGTCCGACGGCGATCGAGAGGAGCGTGATCGTACGGTACTGTCGCTTGATGAAGGCGCGTGCCCCGAGCGAGATCGCGTTTGCGACCTTCTCCATGGCCGGCGTGCCGGTGGGAGCGGCTTTCACCGCGTTCCAAAATACAAGACTGTAGAGAAGTCCGAAGACAGCGATGACGGGAGCCAGGACTTCCAGGAGCAGGGCATTCATACGAAAAGGGGAGAAAAGTGTACGAAAGCATCCTTCTGCCTACTGTGTGCAGGGGGGACGTCGCTCCAGAGCCTAGGTGTGGTGTTCCCATTTCGTCAACTTTTCGCCTGCAAACCTGCCCCCGGCAGTCTTTGCAGAAAATGCGGTTTTGTGCTATCATACGTAGTAAGACTCACACCCATGCCGAATTCCAAAAAACCCGCCCCCACTGCGGAATTGAGCCAGGAAAAGGCTGTTCCTTCGGCTGCGCCGCAGGAGCCTGTCAAAGGCCAGAATCTGAAGCGCATTCTGATCGTGGAAGACGAACGGCCGCTTGCGCATGCCCTGGAATTGAAATTTCGCCATGAGGGGTTCGATACGCAAATCTGTCTCGATGGCGAAGAGGCCCTCAAGGAGGCGACGGAGGGGAAGTACAACGTTATTCTGCTCGATCTCATCATGCCGCGGATGGATGGGTTCACCTTCCTGCAGGAAATGAAGAATCGCGGCGTCAAGATACCGACTGTCGTCCTCAGCAATCTCGGTCAGGACGAAGACAAGGCGCGCGCAAAGGATCTGGGCGCCGTGGGGTACTACGTCAAATCCAACACGCCGATCATGGAGATCATCAAGCAGGTGCAATCCCTTCTCTAATTCACATGACTCTTTCCGATAGCGATCTCGGCTCCATCCTGGTCCAGCAGAGTTACCTCTCTGCGGAGGAATTGAAACGCGTTGAGGCGCTGGCCAAAGAACGGAATCTCCCGCTCCTGTCGCTCCTGTTCGAGCAGGGGCTGTTGACGCAGGATCTGTACGAGGGGGCGATCGCAGAACATTACAAGTTGCCCTATTACGATCTGCAGGCGCACTTTCCCTCCCCCGAAATCATTGCGGAGCTGCCCGAAGAGATTGCGCAGACGTACCACATGATCGTTGCGGAACACGCCGGTGACCTCGTGACGGTCGCCACTTCCGATCCGGGACAGGAGAAACTGGAAGAGATCGTGCGTCTGAACCTGGGGCAGAAAACGGCAGTTGCCCTGCCGAAGGCCGAAACGGCGGAAACGGAAGGCAAGCCGCAACAGAAAAAAGTCGTGCAGCGGCTTTTGACACTGGGCAAAAAAGAGGAGAAGCCGGAAGCTCCGCAGCGGTTCGCCGGAACCGTGAAGTTCGTCTACACCCCGCAGTCCGGCATCGATGCGGCATGCCAGCATTACCGAAAGCCCCTCTCCACCCGTTTTCAGACCATTATTTCGAGCGAGAAGAAGGTCGCCCCGGAAATTCTGGAAGAGATTATCAACGACGGAGTCGAGCTCAGGGCATCGGACATCCACTTCGAGCCGCAGGAAAAGATCGTCGTCGTCCGCTTTCGTATCGACGGCGTGATGCACGAGGCGGGACGCATTCCTAAGGAGCACTACGAGGGCGTGGTGAACCGCATCAAGATTCAGGCCAACATGCGCATTGACGAGCACTATGCCGCGCAGGACGGCGCCATCCGCCACGTGTCGCCGCACGGCACCCTGGATATCCGCGTCTCGATCGTGCCGCTCGTCGAGGGTGAAAAGGTGGTGATGCGTCTGCTCTCCTCCTACGTGCGTTCCATCACACTGCTCGACCTCGGTTTTTCCCAAAAGAATCAGGAAACACTCACCGAGGCCGCTCATAAGCCGTTCGGCATGGTGCTGACCACGGGTCCGACGGGTTCGGGAAAATCCACGACCCTCACGGCGCTCCTCAAGATGCGCAACACGCCCGATGTGAATATTTCGACCATCGAAGATCCGGTGGAGTACAAGATCCCCGGCGTGAACCACATCCAGGTGAATCCCAAAACGAACCTCACCTTCGCCTCCGGGCTGCGCGCCCTCGTCCGTCAGGACCCGGACATCGTGCTCGTAGGCGAGATCCGCGATGGCGAAACGGCCGATATTTCGGTGAATGCCGCGCTCACGGGCCACCTGGTGTTCTCCACCCTGCACAGCAACGATGCCGCCACGGCCATTCCGCGTCTGCTCGACATGGGCGTGGAGCCGTTCCTGCTCGCCTCGACTCTGGAGGTGGTGATCGGGCAGCGTCTTGTGCGGCGCGTGTGCCCCCGGTGCCGCCACAGCGTGGGCGTGAGCGCCGACGAGGCGGCCAAACTCTTTCCCGGCGCGGAGAAGATGATTCCGGATACGAAGTCCCTCACGCTCTACCGGGGCAAGGGTTGCGAATCCTGCGGCAACACGGGATATCGCGGTCGTATCGGCATCTACGAATTGCTCGTCATCACGCCGGCAATCGAAGAGCTCATCCTCAAGCGCGCTTCGAGTTCCGAGCTCAATGAAGCCGCGGTGAAGGAGGGCATGCGGCTGATGTTTGAAGACGGATTCGACAAGGTCCTTGCCGGTGTCACCACCATCGAGGAGTTGCTGCGCGTCGCGGCACCGCCTGCCATCATCTTCAGCGCTCCCCATGGCGGACACAGCGATTGATCCACCGGCCCAGCCGGCGATGCCTGCGCCAGCCCCGGAACGGGTGGCCGTTGCGCCGGCTCCTGAGCCGGACGGCGCTCCGCCCGTCCCGAAAAAGATCCCGCCGCGATTTGCAGCGCAGCGCAAAGAGCTGCAGAAATTCCTTTCGTCCCTGAACCATCTGGGCATGGGCAGGCAGCGGATGATGTTCATCCAGAGCATGGCCATGATGCTCACGGCCGGGCTGTCGCTCGTCGACTCTCTGCAGACCCAAATGCTCGAGGCAAAATCCAAGGCCGTAAAAGGTCTCATTCAGGGGATCATTGCGGCCGTCGAGGGCGGATCGCCCCTCTGGAAGGCGATGGATGACCAGTCGCTCTTCTCCCCCTATGAAATCGCCTTGGTGCGCATCGGCGAGGAGGGCGGCAATCTGGCGCGGAATATGCAGTACCTCGCGGAGCAGCAGGAAAAGGATCGCGCGCTCAAGGCGAAGGTGAAGATGGCGATGATCTATCCCGCGATTGTGATCGTGCTGGTCTTCGTGCTCATCATGGGGCTGGGGCTCTTCGTGCTGCCCAACCTCGTGCAGGTGCTCTACTCGCTCCATGTGGATCTGCCGCTGGCCACGCGCATCGTCATCGGCTTCTCGCAGCTCTTCGAAGCACATGGAGTGGTGATGACGCCTCTGCTCTTCCTGGTACTCATCCTGGTGCTCCTGATGGGAAAGTACACGCGCTTTCGCGTGGTCTCGCAGTGGGTGGTCTTTCACACGCCCGGCATCGGCAGTCTGGCGAAAGAGGCGACCATCGCGCAGTTCGGCGTGATCCTCGGGGGGCTGTTGCGCGCGGGGGTGCCTCTGGTGGAGGCGCTCTCCTCCCTCGCGGAGGTCACGCACATCATCGCGTACAAGAGTTTCTACCAGAGATTGCTGGAGCACGTGAACGCCGGTGATTCCTTCAGCAAGAGTTTTACACTGCTCCCCGAGACCAGTCGTTTGCTCCCCGTATCAGTGCAGCAGCTGATTGTCACCGGCGAGCGGTCGGGGGCGCTGGCGGACGTGCTCATGAAGATCGCAGACATGTATGACAAGAAAGCATCCGAGACGGCAGAGAAACTTCCGGTGATCCTGGAGCCACTTCTGCTCATTATCGTTGCCGGTATCGTCGCCGGCATCGCATTTGCTATCATAGTGCCTATCTACAAAGTCGTCGGGAACATCGGTCACTAGGCTGATTCCCTTTCTTTCCCCCTCATCGTATGGCGCACAAAGGGTTTACCGCGGTGGAGATGCTCCTCACACTGGGCATCATCACGATTACTGCCGGTGTGAGTGTTCCGCTCTATCGTACGTACCAGTTGCGCAGCGATCTGGATACGGCAGTCGAGCAGGCCAAGCACGCATTGGAGCGTGCTCAGGTGCTGGCGCGTGCCGGCCAGAACGATTCCATGTGGGGGTATGCGGCGAGCGATGGCGTCCTCTTTCAGGGGGAGGCGTTCGCTATTCGCGAAGCGGAATCGGACGAGCTGTACATCGTCCCCGCCACTGTGCGCGTGTCGGGTTTGCCCGAAGTGGTGTTCCAGCGGGTGACGGGCGAGCCGGTCACCACCGGAGAGATCGTGTACGAAGCCGGGAACGGCGAGCGGCGAACCATAACGGTGACCGACGAAGGCACACTCACCGTAAGTCCCCTGCTGCCTCCGGTGGAGCAGCAGTCATCGAGCAGTACTGTGACGAGCGAAGGGGCGCTCAGTTCCGTTCCGGGATCAAGTGCCGCAAGTGCGGGAGCGAGTGAGGGGAGTACGGCTTCCACCGGTTCGACAGGTTCCACCGGTTCGACGGGGAGCAATGGCTCTGATGCCGGACAGGGAGGGACGAGTTCCAGCAGCACGGCGACCTGCGAAGATGCGTTCACGCTTCTGCCGGACGGTTCCGTGCAGACCACGGGAACCGTGGATGCGACGGTGAAGGTGCTCGGATCACAGGTGAGCGAGGGGGCGGGCGGCGGTTCTGCCAAAGTGGTCGTTTCGGTCAGTACCGATGAGGGGGAAACGTGGACATCCCTCTTCAGCGGCAAGGCCGTGAAGGGGGGCGAACAGGAGACAGTGCAGAACCTTCCCTCAGGGACGAAGCTGCTCGTTCAGGTCAACGGACGGCATTCCTGGCTCTTCAATCGCACGTTCCGTTCGAATAATTCCGAGGGACACATGCTCGTGCTCCGCAACGGCCATCTGGTGCCCGCCACCACGTACGACGCCTTCGGCAATACCGTCAGCCTTGCACCATTCCTCCGCGCGGTCATCGAGAACGGGCACGTGAAGATCCATCCGCATGCCGTACTCTTCCTCACGGAGCTCGATGCCCTCTGGAAGGGGTCATCCAAATTCCAGGATGCCGCGATCCAGGTCACGTTCGCGGTGAAACCCGGCAGCTGTGCGCAGGCCGCCGATCCCAAAGTGAAGGTCGTCTTCGACCGGCTCGAGAATCAGGGAGCGGGCGACACGAAGCGCCGCGTCTATGTGGGGGAGCAGGGCATCCTGTTCAACGAGGATCAGTGGATTCCCCTCGCGGCGGCGGGCGTGACGATGACGGACGATTCTCTGGTGGAGAATGTGCCGGGCTTGGCAATGGAACGCCGCAGCGGAGTTCTGCGCGTGCTCCTGCATGGTTCGCACGTCATTCCCTCCGGCAAAGAGATCGTGGATGCGCGCATCATTTTTGATCGTGCCGTCGTTTCTTCCGTCGAGTCCGATACCGGACAGAATGCCCCCGAGCAGCTCTCGGATGGCATCGTGAACGACGGACCGGGCGGGGATGAAGCGACGATTGCCGAGGATCGACATTCGGTGCTCTATCAGGCGCGTGTCACCGCGGCGGACGATGCCATTCTCATCCATTGGAGCACTGCTTCCAGTGCCGCTTCCAGTGCGTCATCGGGAGCGAGCTCGTCTGCATCCAGCGCCTCCTCGTCTTCGTCCCAGGCAGGGACAGAGGAGGATCAGAGCGGAAGCGGCAGCAGTCTGCCCGCCGATGCGTGTGCCGCTGCATACACGATGGATGATCGCGGGCGCATCGTCCTGGGCGAGAATGCGGATGTGGCGTTCACCGTGCTCGGTTCCTTCGCGACGTACGGTGCGAACGGTCCGATGATCCATGTGCGCCTGAATGCCAGTCTTGACGGCGGGAGCACGTGGCGCGGGCTTTTCAATTTCCGCGACATTCTCGGAGGGGATACCCAGACATTCCGTGACGTGCCCGCCGGATCCATCGTTTCGCTCTCGGCGGAAGGACGCTATTCGTGGCTGTTCAAGCGCATCGCCAATCTGGCCGACCATGCGGATCGTGTGAAGCTGCTGCGGCCGGGGAACGCGCTCCCCGCTCTGGGATTGCTCTCCACCCCCTCGCATCTGAAGTCGTTCCTGCGCGATCGCATCGTCAATGGTCATATCAGTCTTGGCCGCAGACAGGTGCTCGCACTCGTGGAACTGCAGGATCTGGATGAGAAGGCGGACTTCCAGGATGCCGTTGTGGTGATTTCTGTCACGAAGAATATCGCAAGCTGCAGAGATGCGAGTACGAGCAGCCAGACGAGTTCGGCAACCAGCGGAGCATCGTCTTCCGCCTCTTCGCAGGTTGTCGGACAAAAGGTGAAGATTTGTCACTACAGCACCACCAACCGGATGCATCCCTCCACTATGGAAGTCGCCGAATCCGCATGGCCTGCCTACAGTGCCATGGGGGATCGTCTGGGGGCGTGTGAAGCCGATGACGATGGCGATGATATTCCCAATGCACAGGATTTCTGTCCGGGGACGTACCTGCCCGAATCCGTGCCGACGGAATTCATGCTCTTCAGTCGCTATGCTCTGACGGGCACCACGGGAATCTTCCGCGAGGGGCCCCGCAAACGTGTCAGCTCCTTCACACTCAGCGATACACGTGGATGCAGTTGCGAACAGCTGGTGGACGTTGCGGAGGGCGTGCGTGAGTACTACTTCACAAGTGAGCCTTCTCTGCTCAGGGAATTGAAGAGTCTCTTCCCGTTCTATACGAACGGAGCACGGCAGTATGGATGCGGATCGGCCATCCTGCGCATGGCGCGGCCGTAAGAAGAACATCGTACGAAGTACGTAGTATGCAGGGAGCGCAAAACTCCCTGTATACTGCATATCCGTTCGCCCCTTCCTCCGTCCCCGGTCCGGCTCACTCCTGCTCGAAGCCCTGCTGGGAGTCGCGATTTTTGCCGTCCTTGCCGGTGCGGTGACGTCCGTTCTGTTCATCGGGCAGGAAGGCGCGCTGCAGAGCGGCGATCAAATTCGTGCGGTCTATCTTTCTTCCGAGGCGCTGGCGGCGGCGCGTTCCATGCGCGATGCCTCTTTCAGCCAGTTGACGGCGGGGCAGCACGGCACCTGCATCGGGGCAACGGGCCTGTGGGAGTTCTGCGGGCAGCAGAATGAGACGTCAGACGGGTTCACGACGACTCTCACCGTGCAGTCTCTGTCCGAGAGTCACGTGCGCGTGACGGCGGAAACGCGCTGGCGTGAGGGGCAGTCGCGGTCGGGATCGGCGGTTCTTGCGGAAGAGCTCTTCGACTGGCGCGCCGTGAAACCCATCGGCGACTGGACGGCTCCGCGGCTGGATGGTTCCTACGCCATCGAAGGGCAGCCGCTCTTCTCGAGTATCGCGCTCAAGGGGGACATTGCCTTCGTCACCAGCGCGTACGGGGAGGGCGGCAAGGGGCTTCAGGCATTCGATTACTCATCGGAGGGTGATCCGCTCCCCGTGGCGGCCGGTTTTGATCTGGGAGTCGCCGCGTACGCGTCGCTTGTTTCGGGCGATGTGCTGTACGTTGCAACGGCGGATTCTTCTGCAGAGATCCAGATATTTGACGTCACCGTTCCTGCCGGGCTCTCTCTCAGCAAGCGTCTTGCCATCATCAACCTTCCGGGAGATGGCCGCGCACGCTCCCTTGCATCCTTTGGTTCAACCCTGTTCGTGGGGACAACGGAAGATGCCGCGGAACCGGAATTATTCGCGTTCGATATCACAGATCCTGCTTCCCCTGAGCCACTCGGAACATTGCAGGATTCCACCTCCGTCTTCGGATTAAGCCTGCACGACGGGTTCGCCTACATTGCAGGATCCATGGATGCGATGGAGCTTCGGGTTGCCGACGTCTTCGATCCGGCGGATCTCTCGATCGCGCAGGGAGAAGGATACAACCTGACCGATGTGCATGATGCACTCTCCGTTGCGACAGTGAATGACGACCTGCTGCTCGGACGCCGCAATGGTGACGGCATTGAAGAGCTGGTGCTGCTCGACCTGAGCAACGGGGCGATTCCCTCTTCGTCGCCCGGTCCGTGGTTTCAGGAGATCGGCGGGAGTGTGCCTTCGCTCGTGGCGGAACCCGGAGGACGTTTTGCCTTCATCGCCACGGATAATATTTCCGCACAGTTGCAGGTCGCGGACCTCGCGAAGTTCCGTGCCGGGCAATTCCCCGTGGTGGCCACGGCCACGACGCTGACCGGCGGCGGCCGCGCCATTGCTTACGACGCACAGCGCGACCGGGTCCTGCTTGCCACGGATCGTGGCATCCTCCTCTTCCGTCCCGGCCCATGACATTCCTCCGTGCCCGCGGCGGCTATATCTTCTTACTGAGCATCATCATGGTCGGGGCGGTTGCCGTGGCCACTTTAAGCTCGCTCCTCATGATCGGCGTCGGGTCGATGCAGATCGGTTTCACCGTGCGGCAATCCGAACAGGCCCGCTCGCTGGCCCAGACCTGCGCGGAACGCGCACTCCGTTCCCTGTGGGAGGATACCGCCTATGCCGGCACTGAAGAATTGAGCTTCGTCGAGGGTCAGTGCGATATCCTGCGGGTCGGCGGGTCCGGCAATGAGAACCGTTCCGTCTGCGCCGAGGGGCGGGTCGGCTCCACCGTGCGGCGCTACGAGATTCTGCTGGAGCGCGTGCTTCCTTCTATTCAGGTGTCCGCCTGGCGCGAGGTGGACCAATTTACCGCCTGTTCCTACCAATGAATTTGTATCACGCTCACCGCCGGCCGGGAACGACGCTTGTGGAACTTCTGCTCTTTCTCGCATTCTTCGCCGTTGTCGGGGGAACGGTGATCTCCAT
Organism: Candidatus Peribacter sp.; assembly: GCA_030647195.1. GTDB lineage: Bacteria > Patescibacteriota > Gracilibacteria > Peribacterales > Peribacteraceae > Peribacter. Next base: position 30,462 of record JAUSKD010000022.1, read on the forward strand.
TCTTTTCGCCACAAGCGATCAGCGTGTGCGACAGCAGACCATCGCGTCCGTCGAGCGCACGGGGCTGCAGGCTTTGCAGGGGCTGCGGTGGCGCATCGAGCATGCCGAACGGGTCACCGATCCTCCGAGGGGGCATTCGGGATCGAATCTGGCACTGCAAATGGCTTCCGAATCGGACGATCCGCTGATCATTGGTGCGGACAGCGGCTCTCTGGTGTTCGTGCTGCACGATACGAAGAAGACGCTCACTCCCGAAGGGATGACCGTTTCTCATTTTGTCGTGCGCAACATGTCCCCCTCCGCCACCCATCCGGCCGTTCTTCTTTCGTTCGATCTTGCCGAAACATACCCGCTCCCCAGCAGCCAGGTTTCGCAGTATCTGCAGCATTTCGAGATGGCAGTTTCCCTCCTTCCCGATGATGCCCCCGTGGGCAATGAGTGCGGATGTGCCGTGCCCGCATGTCAGGGCGGGACCTATCGATGGCAGGTGTGTACGGCGGACGAATGTGTCCCCGCCATCACCACGCTGCCGTGTTCCTGATGAGGATTTCAAAATCATTCCTGCCATCGGTCAACGGAATCAGAGCGGGTGAACGAAAAAGTTGTTACACTACGCGTGAGCATTTTTCGTTATCCGTGCTCGTTCTCTTCTTATTTTTTCCCACTTTTTCTCATGAAGCTCCGTCTCTCTCGCGAGGGGTTCACGCTGATTGAACTTCTCCTTGTCATCGGGATCATCGCGATCCTCGCTTCCATCGTCATCGTGGCGATCAACCCCACCAAACAGATGGGGGATGCGCGCAATGCGCAACGCCGCAGCGATGTGAACACCATTCTCAATGCCGTGTATCAGTACGCCATCGACAAGAACGGCACCATGCCGGGATGTCTGGCTACCGGTAGCGGAGGAAATATCTGCGTGAAGGCCTCCTCCTGCTCCGGCGTCACCGGTGGGTGTGACCTTGATTCACTCACCACCTCGTACATCGTGGATCTGCCCAAAGATCCTTCGGGCGCAACGGGCAATGATACGAATTACCGTGTGTCCATTTCCAACGGACGCGTGACCGTTTCCGCACCCGAGGCGGAACAGAGTCAGACCATCTCCGTCACGCGCTAAGAGAGAACGAGACTGTCATTTACCCCGCGCTTCTGTCACCAGGAGTGCGGGGTTTTGGTGTTTTGCATGATTATTGGCGGGAATCCCATAGTGGAAAGACTTGAATAAATATGGTATAATCACTCATAAGACACATTCCCTCAATGCAAGCCCCTTTCAAGCCTTCCCGGCCCAAGCGCCCTCAGCATACGGGGTCCATCTTTTGGAACACGATGCGGCAGTTCGCACTGCTTGCGACGTTTTCGGTGCTGCTCTTCTCCGGGGCAACTGCGATTGCCGCCCGGCCACTGCCTCCGTTTCTTACGTCTCTGTTTCTGCTGCTTGGACTCCTGGTCTTCACTCTTGCGATTGCCCTGGCGTACTTTCTTGCCAAAGGACTCACGGGTCCGATCGTCTCTTTGAGCCGCAAGGTCTCACGGTTGGGTCCGGACCACTGGTCGTACGAGAATGCGGAACGTGTGGCGGACGAGGTGGGGGTGCTGGACGATGTGGTCGCAGACATGGCACATCGCCTGGAACGCGGATATGAGTATCTGCAAAGCGAGGTTATGAAGCGGACGGGAGAGCTCAAGGAACAGTATCTCAAAGACCGCACGATCCTGACCTCCATCCACCACGGCGTCGTCGTGACGGATGCGCAGGGCGTGATTACCGACGTGAATCCCATGGCGGTGCAGATTATGGGGATGAGCAGGGCAGAGGAGGCACTGGGCAAGCCCGCGATTGCGATGCTCCCCCTCTCGAGCCACCACCATCCCGTTCCGGCACAAGAGCATCCCGTGTCGCTCTGCCTTCGGTCCCACACCGAGGTCCGTCCGCGGCCCCAGGAGCAGGTGAGCGTGGAACGTCCCGATCACTCCCGTATTCCCGTGATGTTCATCGTGAGTCCTCTTCTTTCCGGCGGAACCCTGTTCGGTTCCGTTGCCGTCTTCCATGACGTCACTGAGGAGCGGAAGCTCGATTACATGAAATCCGAATTCATCTCGCTTGCCAGTCACCAATTGCGCACCCCGCTCTCGACGATTTCGTGGTATGTGGAGCTGCTGCAGACGGACAGCCAGGAAAAGCTCTCAGCCACACAAGAATCCTACGTCGCCGAAATGCGCGCCGCCAGCCTGCGCATGACGCGCCTGATCGATGCCCTGCTGCATGTTTCCAAGCTGGAAGGCGGCGGGGTTGCCCCCGTCCCGCAGGAGATGGATATTGCGGCGCTTGTGCGGGATATCGCCGAAGACGAGCGTTCTCTTGCCAAGGATCGCAAGATCAGTCTGGAGCTCGCCATACCTGACCAATTGATGATCGTCACAGACCCCACGTTCGCCCAGATCATCCTGCACAACATTCTCAGCAATGCCGTGAAGTATTCGAAGTCAGGAGACAGCATCGCCGTTTCCATGCGCCAGACCGATACGCATGTCGCAATCAACGTGCAGGATACGGGCCTTGGCATTCCCGAGAAGGAGCAGCGCTACCTGTTTACGCGCCTGTTCCGCGCCTCCAATGCGACGAAGGTCGATACGACCGGCAGCGGTCTCGGTCTCTACATTTCGCGGATGCTTGCCGAACAGCTGAAGGGGCGAATCTCGTTTCTCTCGACGGAGGGCAAGGGGACATCCTTCACTCTGGAATTGCCGCTGGGTACGTGGGAGAAACCCGACACCGTTCCTGCGGCGTAAACGGGCACGGTCATGAGCCCAAGGGGATTCCCTTCAGGCTCATGATGATGTTTGGTCCCGCTCTTCTGTACGCCGGGTTCTGTTCTCCGTGCCATGAAGCGCGGAGAGATGACCATCTCTCTGGGGTCCCGGTTACCCGGAAACCTCGATGCGGAGGGGTGATCGGCGCAGCGGAACCACTGCGTGATCCGAAAACCCAAATCCTCCTTGCTCCACCTAGAGTTTGCCAACCCCGTTTGCACGGGGCCTCGGTGCTCCGAGGCGTTTCACTCCCCTTGCGGGGCTCGTCTCTGTGGCACTGGTCCGTACCCGCCTTTACCGGATATGTGACGGGCAGGTGGGCGTTACCCACTAGGCGTTCCAATGGAGCCCGGACGTTCCTCCCCGTACCGCGAAGGTAGGGGCGATCATCCAAAGAGCAGGAAGCATTATTCTCGTCTTCGATTGCCTTTCGGGCAAGGACTACGTACGCTTTTCTGCGGTTCATTTGTGGAATAGGCCGCTTTAGCTCAGTGGTAGAGCAACTCACTTGTAATGAGTAGGTCCGGGGTTCAAATCCCCGAAGCGGCTCCATTCAGGTTTGTCTCATATGTGCGGAATACGCAGAGCTTTCTCTTGACGAGAGTGTTAGAAATATATAACATCCCATTGTTTCCTCCCATCCCTATGACGCTCAAGCAGTACACCACGTTCCGGATCATCATTGCCGTTTTGCTCGCGGCGTTCATCGCTTCATCCGTCGTCCGGCACGACTACTTCTGGCCGGTCGTGGCGATGGTCTTGGCCATGCTCATTCTTTTCGTGCTGCGTTCACGTGTGAAAGAAGTTCTGGCCGATGAACGGGATTATGCACTGGGCGGCAAAGCGGCTCGCTGGGCCATGCAAATCTTCAGCCTTGTGGCGGTGATCGTGATGTTCATTTTTCTCAATCTTGGTGAGAGTGATCCGCAGCAGACGGTCGTGGCCCACGTCCTTGCCTACTCCGTTTGTGCGCTGATGTTGCTGTATTCAGCTCTCTTCGGGATCTTCCGGCGCTTCAGTATCCCGGTCCGATGAAGAATCGCATTCGCGAATTCCGCACGCAGAAAAATATGACGCAGGAGGCCCTCGCGCAGGCTGCGGGCGTGCGTCGCGAGACGATCGTGTTTCTCGAGCAGGGCAAGTACAACCCGTCCCTGGAGCTGGCGCACAATGTCGCCGTTGCACTGGGTCAAACGGTTGATTCCTTATTTTTGTTTTAGGAGAGGGAATCGGCGGGGTATTCGTAGTACACTTTCTCTGCAGTGAAACGTTCCGAACTCCTCCTCGGCTTACTCCGCCTGCCCGTCGATGCGCTAGCGGTGATGGCATCACTGCTGCTCGCCTTCCGGCTGCGCGAAGCGCAAATGGACCTGATTCCGGGTGTGCAGCTGCTGGAGCCGGCAACCACCCTTCCCCCGCTCAGGCTCTACACCGATTCGTTCGTCCTGCCGAGCATGGGGGCTTTTCTTCTCCTTTCGGCGATTCTGGGTCTCTACGCGCTGCGCTCCACGAAGAGTGCCTGGCGAGAGATGGGGAGCGTCATTGTCGCATCTTTGCTCTGGCTCGTGGGTGTCGTGGCGTGGTTCTTCTTCGTCGAGAAGCAGCTCTTCTACTCCCGCATTCTTCTCTTTCACGCCGTCTTCTTCCTCGCGGTGTTCAGCATCGTGGGGCGGACGACACTCGTCCTGCTTCAGCGGTCGATGCTTAGGCTGGGTATCGGCGTGCGCACCGTCGTGTCGGTGGGAGGACATCCCATCACGGTTCTTGCCCGCCATACACTCGAGCACGATGCGCGCTACCGGTACGTCGGGCACCTGCAGGATCTGGCCGGCATCCGCCGTCTTGCGCATGCTCCGGTGATCGATCTCGTGCTGCAGACGGATCCCAACCCCGACAGCGAAGAGACGATGCAGCTCATCGATTTCTGTCGCAGCCACCACATTGGCTACGGGTTCTTCCCTCCCGTGTTTTCGGATGTTCCGCATCAGCTCCGTATCGAGCGGCTGGGCATGCTGCCGATGATGCGATTTCAGCCGACTCCTCTCGATGGCTGGGGACGTATTGTGAAGCGGGCGGGAGATGTCGTCGTGAGTGCCGTACTCCTGGTCCTCTTCTCGCCGCTCTTCCTACTCCTTGCGCTGGGTGTCATCCTCGATAGCGGATGGCCGGTATTCTTTATCTCTTCGCGTGTGGGCGACTTCGGCCGCCGCAGGATTCCGATGCTCAAGTTCCGCTCCATGGTGTGCGATGCCGAGGCGCGCAAGCAGGAGCTCAGTCACTTGAGCCACCGCAGCGACGGACCTCTCTTCAAGGTGCACTGCGATCCGCGCGTGACCCGGTTCGGACACTTTTTGCGCCGCTGGTCGCTCGATGAGTGGCCGCAGCTCTTCAATGTGCTCGTCGGCCAGATGTCTCTGGTGGGCCCGCGCCCGCACCTTCCTTCCGAAGTGGAACACTACACATCCATGCAGCGGCGCGTCTTCGCCGTGCGCCCGGGCATGACGGGGCTCGCACAGGTGATGGGGCGCAGCACGCTGCCGTTCGGCGAAGAGGTGAAGTATGACCTGCAGTACGTGGAGGAGTGGTCGCCGCTTCTGGATCTGTGGATCATGTGGCGGACGATCTTTGCGGTCTTGAAAAAGGATGGAGCGGATTGAGGCAGCTTGTTAGGTTGCCCGCCCGTACCGAACGGTACGTTCGGGCGGGTAGCTTCTTCGCTGGTTAGGATGGGAGTAGTGAATGCAAAGAATGTGAGTGCAAGTGAAGCGGTGTTCCTAAAAAGCTAACAAGCTAACCAGCTAAGAAGCTAGAAAAGCTCCATCTGCGATTTGCCGGTATCGGTTGCCGGCTTTTCTTCGTGGGCAAATTGCTTCAGATACGCCATCACGCGCTTGCCGTACGATTTGGTCTTGAGCCGGTCATCCGTCACCAGCACTTCGCCGTGGAACGTGCGGTGGCGGCAGAAGGTGCGAATCAGGCGGAACAGTCGGTGCTCCAGCCGCGGGAGGAAGTAATCCTCGAAGGCATTGGGGTAGTGCGCGGCGCGGCGCGAGAGCACGGTGTGCGAGGGATGATCGAAGGGGAGAGACGCGATGATCAGGCGGTCCACGATTTCCGCAGGCAGATCGACATCCTCGTATCCCCACGGCGTAATGAGCCACAGGGCCGGAGCAGGTGCCGCCAAAAATTCCGCCGTCATCCGCTCCAATCCCCCGCTCAAATTCTGGCAGATCATTTCCACGCCCTGCTTCTCCAGTGCTGCCATGTACTCCACATATTTCTCTTCAATGACGCGTCGGCTGCCGACGAGGATGACCGATTTGCCGGGCGGTGGGTTCCTCAGCAGGTCATCGAGTGCGATATCCGTGCGAATCGAAAGAGGGATCAGAGAAGGCGGAAATGGCTGCGCCGCAGGCAGGTTTTGCGCGGGGAGAATCTCACGCAGCGTCGCGCTGCTTCCCGGTGGAATCGTGAGGACTGTCGGATGTTCCTCATACAAGAGCGACGACAAGAGCGGCCCAATACGCTCCGGCACGGACTGGATGGATTGGCTGCCCCCCTGCCGCTGTTCGATCCACGCGATGCGGTGTGACAGGAGCTCAGGGGTGAGGATGCGTTCCAAATCGGCAAGATCGCGGCGTGGAAGCTCGGGGAGCGATTCATCGGCGATGAACGGAGCAAGTCGCTCTCGAAGCAGGCGCGTTTCTTTGGTATCTAGATCCTGACCGGTCAGGTAGCGCACATCCTGAAACGCACGCACACGCTCAATCCAGAGTTGCAGCAGGTCCAAGAAGCCTGTCAGATCCGCGCGTCCTTCTGCGGCGGCGCGCAGGTGGTCCAGCACCGCCTGCCACTTGAAGGCTTTGGTTGCAGTGTCTTCGAGCATAGAGGCATCGGTGACGAGCAGGCGCGTCGCAGGCGTGAGAGCGGCCCGGCCGGGATGATCGGGGTGTTCGAGGATCGAGAGGAGCTGCTGATGATCGATCAAAGCCACATGGGGCGGAGGACTGAATTGCCGGTGGTAGGTCAGGGTGGATTCGGTGCAGGCGAGCTTGCCGTACCACACGGCGCGTTCCTCGCCGTGGACCGGAAGATCGCGATGCGCGCGCGGGCGGTACCAGCGCAGCTTGACGGCGAGTGTCGCTTCGTCGGAGGTGAAGGCCTGTTGCAACAGAAGCGCCTCGGCCGCTTCGGGATCGAGGAGCAGGGGTGCTGGCATGAGTACCTGCGCTTTGTCTTCCGGCAGCGTCAGGCCGCGCACGCTCGCTTCCAGATTCTTCACGATGATCCACGTGGGATCCTTGGCGGCGAGGGCGGTATCGACGATGCGCTGCAACGTCTGGGGGGCGAGGGAGTCTTCGATCAGCGTGACGCCCGGTTTCTGGCTTTCTGGCAGGCTCACCCGGTCACCGCTCACCTGCTTCTTCCCCCGCGAGGGGCGCGTACCCGAGAGCATCCACTTGGGCCGCTTGGCGGCGGGAACCGTAGGCAATACTTCCGCGAGGCGGCGGTACCCCGGAGAGCTTTGCGAAAATATTTCGAAGAGGATACGCAGTTCATCGGGTGGGAGCTCCTGCAGGCGTTCCCAGCATTTGCCCAAAAGCTCGAGCGTGGCGTGCACATCGCCGAGCGCGCGGTGCACGGGATCGTGATTGAGCTTCAGGACCGTGCTCACGTAGCCGAGCGAGTAGCTGGGGAGTTCCGGAAAGACCAACGACGCCAGCATGGAAGTGTCGACCCATGCACGTTCTGTGAGATCGATGCCTTCTCCTTTGAGCATGCGGATGTCGAAGCCGACATTCTGCCCCACGATCACCGTATGCTCGCCGACCTTGGATTGGATCATCTCGCGCACCTGCTCAAAGGTTGGCTTGCCCGTGAGCATCTGCGGGGTGATGTGCGTCAGCACTTGTACCGTGGGCGGCACGTCCTCGGGGATCGAGATAAGCGTCTCGTATTCCTCCAGCGTTTTCCCTCCCTGCACCTGCACGGAGGCAAACTCAATCACACGGTTCACCCGGGGCACGAAGCCCGTGGTCTCGGTATCGAGAACGACGAAGGGAAATGAAGGAAGATCCACGAAACGAGGATACAGAAGAAACAGATGGAGCAGAAGAAACAGAGGAATCACTCACTTCCCCGCCTTTTCCTTATCAGACCCGTCTCTTCCAGGATTTAACGAAACATACCATGTTCTCAACTTATCATTGCCGCCGCGAGTGCGTTGATCACTTTCTGACGAGCCTCTGCTCGTGTTTTTCCAGTGGTCATTCCTGCGGCAGCCATAAGTGCCCCTTTTTCTGCTAGAGTTCTTCGGTTTTGATTTTTGTTAACGGTGGAAAAGCGTGCAGAGATTCCCTCTGAGGTCTCCTCGTACGCAATGGATACATCAGTCTTGAGTTGGTCTCTGTCGATCTTGAATCCAGCGGGGAGTATTTCAGTGTTCTCGGTAGGGGTAGCTGCAGGTGTGTTCATAACTGCACGATGCACTGACTAATAAGATATGTCAAGGAAGAGAAATCAGCAGTGATACGGAAGCGGCCTTCTCCAGTTATTCCGTTTTCGCTGCATCCTCCTGAGTTTCTGGTGCCGTCTCGGCAGGAGCCGCTTCCCCCTGAGGGACATCAACGGGGGCGGATTCCGCGGGGGCCGTTCCCTTTAGCTCCGACAGCTTGGCCTTGAAGGCCGGCAGTTCCTCGTAGTTGTACATGTCGAGCTCGAAACCGGTCAGCTCCGTCGCCAGACGGATGTTCTGCCCCTTTTTGCCGATGGCCATGGGGCGCTGAGCCTCTTCCACGAACACAGCGGCACGCTTCTTGATGCGGCGGCTCTGGTCATCGAACCGCTCCTGGTCGTTGACGATGATCACGGCCGAGATGGAGGCCGGCTGCAGGGCGGTCGAGATCAGTTTGATGGGATCTTCACTCCACTCGATCATGTCCACCCGCTCGCCATTGATCTCTTCCATCACGGCCTGAATACGCACGCCTTTCTGGCCCACGCAGGCGCCGATGGGATCGATGCGGGGATCACTGCTTGCGACGGCAACCTTGCTGCGGAAGCCGGCATCGCGCGCGATGGCCCGGATGGTCACATCACCGTTGCGGACTTCGGGGATTTCGAGTTCGAGCAGTTTTCGCACGAGGCCGGCGTGCGTGCGCGAGATCCGCAGTTGCGGACCCTTGCCGGTCAGTTCCACTGTATCCAGGTACACACGAATACGCTTGCCGGTGTAGTAGTGCTCGCCGGGGATCTGTTCCCTCCAGGGCAAACTCACTGCCATGCCTTCGATTTCCAGCGTCACCCAGTTGGGCTCCACCTTGGTCACGGTGGCCGTCAGAAGCTCGTTCTCGCGATCCTTGAACATCTCGTACAGACTCTGCTTCTCGGCCTCCTGCAGCTTCTGCAATATCACCTGCTTGGCGGCCTGCGCGGCGATGCGCCCGTAGCCGACGGGCGTCACGTCGATGGTGATCTCGTCGCCCACCTCGGCATCCGGTTTCACCTTGCGCGCGTCCTTTACGCTGACTTCAAAGTTTTCATTCTCTACGGCCTCCACGACCTCTTTCACGATCAGGATCGTGGGCATGTCTTTGCCCTCATCCAAATCCACGCGGATCTCCTGCTCTTTGTTGCCGAAGTCCTTGCGGTAGGCGGTGGCGATGGCTTGCTTCACGGCCTCGAGCACCTGTTCGGGCTTGACGCTCTTCTCGGCACAGATCTGGTTGATGGCGGCGATGAATGATGCGCGCATGACGGGTAAGGGGAAATCACCGTTCCGACTCTACGGAACAGTGTCAGCTAAACAACGTACCATTTACAGAGACAGTATAGCCTATTTTAGCTTTCGTACAAGATTGTTCGTAGCTGTTTTCGGCCGGGTTTTTCTCTAGCATGGGGCCATGGGATCCATATTTTCCATTGCCATCCTGTCCGCTGGAGCGAGCGTTCTTGCCGCAGTTGCGGCCGATAACTTTCTCTCGCAGAGGATCGGCGTCATGGGCTCATTCGCAGGACTTCAGTATTCGCTCAATCCGGGGGTGGCCTTCGGCATCTCTTTCGCGCCCTTGCTCCAGCTTTCCCTCATTGCAATTGCCCTGCTAGCCGTCGTCTGGATGGCCTATCGTTCCGTGCGTTCCGCAGGCTCTCAAAGCTACAAGCTACAAGCTATCAGCTACGGTCTGATCCTCGGAGGCGGCATTGCCAACATCATCGACCGTCTACCCGATGGCCTCGTCACCGATTTCTTTCAGGTGGGGACATTTCCGATCTTCAACGTGGCGGACAGTTTTATTACCATTGGGGTGGTGCTGCTCTTCTGGGAGGTTATGAGACGCAAGAAGCCTCTCTGAGGGGTGGTTTGACGTTGAATGTCGCTGTATAGATTAAGGGTTTGTCGATTGGCGACCCGGGTGTTTGCGGCCTACAATGGCCGCCTCTATGGATATTCGCTACCGCGTACGTGGGGGGATTCCCCTCCGCGGCGACATCGATATCAGCGGCTCGAAAAATGCGGCGCTCCCACTCATCGCGGCGTCGGTTCTGGCCAATGGCGAAACCGTGCTCCATAACGTTCCGCGGCTGCGCGACATTACCGTGATGCTCAGGATTCTCGAGTTCCTCGGTGCCGAGACTTCCTTTCAGGCGGATACCGTCCGCATCCGGACGCACAAGCTCCAGAACCGTCGCATCCCCGCCGAGCTCGTCAGTAAGCTTCGTGGTTCCATCGTACTCTTGGGTCCCCTGCTCTCGCGGTTCGGGGAGGTCGAGATGGCCTACCCGGGCGGGTGCGTGCTGGGCAAGCGGCCGGTGCATGCGCACATCGCGGCATTGGAACAACTGGGGGCGAAGGACTTGAGCTCCGACGAGATGCTGCACCTCAATGGCGAGCTCAAACCCGGGCGCGTGATCCTGCCGGAGTTTTCGGTGACTGCGACTGAGAATGCCGTTATGGCGGCGGCCCTCGTTCCGGGTGAAGTCCGGATTGACCTTGCCGCTGCGGAACCGCACGTGCAGGAGGTGGAAAAGATCGTGGCGTCCATGGGTGCGCAGGTGGAGGGCATCGGCACGCACACGGTCCTGATTCACGGCAAAAAAACACTGCAGTCCCCGACACACACGGTCATCGCCGACTATCTCGAGGCCGGCGCATTCATCATTTCCGCTCTCGTGACGAAGGGCAAAGTGCGGCTGCACGGAGCGGATAGCGAGCATCTGATTTCTTTCCTGAGCGTCCTCAGGCGCATGGGGGCCATCGTGAAGATTGAAGAGGGTGTCCTGTTCGTGGATGGTGAGCTTTCGACTCTCAAAGCGCTCGAGGTGCGCACGAACATCTTCCCGGGCTTCCCTACCGACCTGCAGGCCACGATCGGTGTGGCGATGTCGCAGGCGCACGGGGTCAGTCGCATCTTCGAACGTCTCTTCGAGGGGCGCATGGCGTACCTCTATGAGCTCGAAAAGATGGGTGCGCACATCGAGATCCTCAATGCCCACGAGGCGCTGGTCATCGGTCCCACGGAACTTCGGGGGCGCGTCGTTTCCAGTAACGATATCCGCGCCGGTGCCGCGATGGTGCTGGCGGGTTTGTGCGCGCATGGCGAGACGATGATCACCGACGTGCGCTACATCGAGCGCGGCTATGACCGCTTCGACGAAAAGCTCAAGTCACTGGGGGCGGACATCGAAAAAATCACGATGGAGGCGCAGACATCGCAGGATGACGATGCCATTGCGCCGCTCAAGGAAGGCAAGCCCGTCACGATGACTGCGACACGGTAGCCTTCGGAGGCGCCCGAATCCTGTACTGTAGAGATATGCAACAAACGGAGGCACGAACGGCCGGATCTCCTTCGCCTCGCACACGGCGCCTGGCCATCGGCGTTCTTCTTCTTGCGACATTCGTGACGTTCCTTCCTTCCCTGCGAAATGGCTTCGTGGACATCGATGACGGTCTGCTCATCACGAAGAACGCCATTGTCCTTCATCTGACGCCGCAGACGCTCTGGGCCAGCTTCACGACGTTCGACCCCGAACTGTACGTGCCGCTCACCTTTGTCACCTACCAACTGGAAGCAGCGCTCTTCGGCGTGCATCCGTTCGTGTTCCATCTGACGAATCTTCTTCTGCACATGGGGACGGCTCTGCTCGTATTCGCCGTAGTGCGGCGGCTTGCTGCACGACGCTTTCCTGCCGACGCATTCCTGATCGGCTTTTTCTGCGCGCTCGTCTTTGCCATTCATCCGCTCAATACCGAAGCCGTCGTGTGGGCGGCGGCCCGCAAAGACGTTCTCTCGTCCTTCTTCTTTTTCGCTTCGCTCCTGCTCTTCCTGATTTATCGCGAGAAGGAGGTGCGGCGTTTTCTCATCTGGAGTGTTGTGTGTTTCCTTCTCGCTCTTCTTTCGAAGGTATCGGTGCTCATGTTGCCCTTCATCCTCCTGTTCGTCGATGCCGGGGAGGGACGGCGCTTTTCTTGGGCAGCCTGGAAGGAGAAGATTCCATTCTTCGGTTTGTCGCTTCTGTTCGGGCTGATCGCCCTCTTCGGAAAACAGGCGCAACTTTCTTCCCTGAGTGTATTCGAGAAGGGCTTGCTCGCGTGCAAGGCGACGGTCTTCTATCTCCGCGCCCTCTTCTGGCCATCCGGACTCACGATCTTCCATCTGCAGGAGATGCCCCTCGCTCTCTCGCACCCCGATCTGTGGGCGCCGCCGCTCATTGTGCTGGCACTGCTCATCATCACTTTTTTCTCCTTCCGGCGACATCGCGTCGTCTTCTTCGGCATCGCTTTCTACCTGCTCCTTCTGCTGCCGAGCTTCATCACCTTCTGGAAGAACGGCTTCGTGTATTTCGCTTCGGAGCGCTATGCGTACGTGCCGATGGTCGGCATCCTCTTCGCGCTCGGTGCGGTGATCCTCCCTCCGCTCCGCAAGGCTTTACAGCGGCGTCCCGCCTTTGGTCGCATCATCGGCCTCACGGGAGGCATGCTGTTCGTCGTCACGCTGGGAGGCCTCACTCTTCAGCAATCCCTCACCTGGCACGATCCGGTTATGCTCAACGAACGTGCGCTCCTGATCAACCCTCGTTCGGCGCATGCGCTCAACAATCTGGGTTCGGCGAATTTTGCGGCAGGCAAGTATCGTGAAGCACTTTCATTCTTCGAACGCACACTCGCCATCGATCCGGCTCTTCCGGCGGCGCATGCCAATCGCGCACAAACACTTCTGAAACTCGGCGATACGGACGGGGCGCTGAAGGCGTATTCACAGGGAATCGAATCGATCCCCAAAGACCGTTCTCCGCTTCCGCAGGATCTTACCCCATTTCTTGGTCTTGCGGAGCTCCTGGATACCCTGGGACGGTCGCAGGAAGCGGCACAGATCCTTCGCGGGGCGATTCAGCGTCTGCCCGAGGCTCCGCTGCCGCATTACTACCTTGGGGTGAAGGAACAGCAATTCGGCCATCTGCCCGAGGCTCTGACGCAGTTTCAGCTGGCCACCAAGCTCGATCCGCGCCTGACTGATGCGTTCTACCGGCTGGCTGCGGTCAGCGCGGAGCTGGGGCATCTGCCGGAAGCGATTGCTGCCCTCGAACAGGTGCTTGTGCTCGATCCGGGGAATGAGCTTGCACGGGAACACTTAAAGAACATCAAGAACCTGTAAGGAGCGTTGACGGTTTTTTGTCTTCCAGTACCATGTCTTCGATCTATGGCGACCATCACCTCTCTCGGCGGCCTCACTCTGCAGTGCACGTTCGGCAAGACGGACTTCATCATCTTCCCGACGACGCAGGGCAAGGCGGGTCCCGAAGGCACGGTCACGCTGTTTTCGCATCCTGACGAAGCTCCCGCGGCGCGCACCATCAGCTGGCCGGGGGAGTATGACTTCAACGGCATCTATGTTCGCGGCCTTGGTCATGAAGAGGGGCGACAGGTTTCGTACGTCGTCAATGCCGACGGTGTGAAGTGTCTCTTCCTTTCTACCCCGGTTCATGCGCTCAGCGATACGGAGTTGGAGTGGGTCGGCGATATCGATGTGCTCATCCTGCCGATCGACGACGTGAAGGTCGTGCAGAACCTGCTCGATGTCGTGGATCCCCGCGTGTTCATCCCGCTGGCGGCCAAGGATGACAAGGCATTCCAGGAGGTGCTGAAGATCTGCGGAGCCGTGGGCAAAGAGGCGGTGGATGAGTACAAGGTGAAGGGGCTCCCGGCCGAAGGCAGAGAGGTCGTTTTGCTAAAGGGGAAGAAGTAGGGTTAGGGCGTAGGGAGAAGGAGTTCTCGTATTTTGCGTGCAGCACAGTACAATGGCGACAGGCCATGAAGCTCCTGTAGTTCAACGGATAGAACAACCGCGTCCTAAGCGGTGGATGCAGGTTCAATTCCTGCCGGGAGCACCACGATCATTACTTCAGCACACTCCCCAATTCTCCTTTCATCTTCTCCGCCGCCTTCGCCGCGGCTTCCTTCCAGTCCTTCCCCTTCGAGGCAAAAATGATGCCGCGCGAGGAATTGACGATGGCTCCGTTGCCGTTCACGAATCCGACCTTCACATCCGCCGCCGTGCCGCCCTGCGCGCCGAATCCGGGAATCAGGATGGGAGTATTGGGCATGAGGCTGCGCAGGTACTTGAGCTCCTCGGGGTACGTGGCGCCCACCACCGCGCCCACACTGGAGTAGTGCGAAGAGGGGCCGAGTGCATCCGCGCCCCAGCTCGCCACCAACTGTGCCATGTGTTCGTGCACCGTCTCGTCGCCCGTCGGCAGATCCTGCAGTTCGCCGGAGCTTAAGTTACTTGTCTTCACGAGGACAAAAATGCCTTTTTCATTGTTCTTGCACCGTTCGATGAAGGGCTTAATACCGTCCGAGCCTAGGTACGGTGAAACAGTGAGCGCGTCGATGGGGCTATCTTTCTGCAGGTAGGCCTCGGCGTACGCGTCGCAGGTCGAGCCGATGTCATTCCTCTTCCCATCCGCGATCACGAGCAGCCCCTGAAGCTTGGCGTAGGCGCACGTCTCCCAGAATGCGCGCATCCCCTCCCATCCCAGCACTTCGTAGTAGGCCATCTGCGGCTTCACACAGGCGGCGATGTCTTTCACAGCATCAATGATGCCGGTCGAGAAATCGAGGAGACCTTTGGCGTCCCGGGATATTCCTTCCGGGAGCTTGTCCAAAGCAGGATCGAGACCGACGCAGACGGGGGATTTTTGTTGAATGGCGTTTGTGAGGGAGTCGGCGAAGTGCATGGCCAAAATGGTACAGAAGGATGCGTTTGTATTCCATCTGTTCAAAGGTGCGGGCCAAGTCGTTGACAGAGGGCATCAAGAGGCGCAAATTTCACCCCTTCCCCCTTTGCCTTATGGAAACGCCATTCAATCAACCGGAGATCGGAAATCTGCTCACACTGCACACTCCGCGACTTGTGGAGTTGGGGAGAAAGGCTCTGCAGAAAGCGCATTTGGATCCTGACACAGATCCCGAATCCCGAAACGCGGTCGTGAGGAATGGAGAGTCTAGGAACCTGCAGGTATTGAAAAAAATTTGGGAGCGGGAGGTCTATGAAGAGGGGCAGAAAGGAGAAGAAAATCGTCGGGTACAGGTGGAATATGTACGAGAAACCAATACGGCAGATCACCAGGAAACCGATGTGCTTGCGCTTGAGCTTGCGGAATTCATTAAAGGTGAGCGGGAAGCCTGCGGAACGGTGTTCAAAAAACCCACGGGTCATCCCGATGCGGAGTTCGAAATGAAAAATATGTCGGTATTATCCGCGCATGGCAGGAGGATCCTTGGTTTTTGGGAAGAGCCTCTTCGTGATTCCGAGATTGTCGATGCAATGGAGCAGGTGCTTTTGGAGATTATTGCGATTCTCGAGCAGGAAGTTGTCGGTCCCGAGTACCGTGCAAAAATTCTGGGCCCCATTCAGAGACTGCTGCGAGTGAGTTGAAAGGCTCGTCGATTGTTCTGTTTTAGTCCAGCCAGACCTCGGTGAGATCAATCAGGTCTGGAAATCGCAGAGAAGACCATAGCCATCCTTCCGGATCAGCTGTGAGCCCATGGCGCCAGGCGTTGTATTGGACATAGGTGAGGGCATTGGATCGCTGCACTGCATCGCGGATGCGTTCATCATGGAATCCGTTTTGCCAGTGAATATCACCGGTTTTGAGTGTGAGAATTGTCTTTGTCTCGTCAGGCAGCCGGGGTTCATGAACCCCGGCTGCCAAAGAGAAACATTGCCGTATGTGCCATGAGCTATTCCGTTTGAATGAATGCATAAATGCGCTTAATCCTTGTTTTCCTGGGCTCATGATGATGTGCATATGATCCGGCAGGATGCAGAATGCATGCACTCGTGCGTTTTGAATATTCCGTGTCATCAAAAGATTATCGATGAGTAGTTCAGGAATCCCTCTCAGTGTGCACCAGGCAACTTTTTCTCGAGTATTCGTGGTGATGTGAAACGTGCCATATTGTCTGGAGTGTTGTGGTGGCATCACTCATCAATATTTTGTCGATACTGCAAAGCCTCCGCCACGTGCTCAATCCCGATGTGTTCCGCATCCGCCAGATCGGCAATCGTCCGTGCGACTTTGATGGCGCGGTGGTACCCGCGGGCGGACAGACCCATCCGATCCACCGC
The DNA here is from genome assembly GCA_030647195.1 of Candidatus Peribacter sp. Classification (GTDB taxonomy): domain Bacteria; phylum Patescibacteriota; class Gracilibacteria; order Peribacterales; family Peribacteraceae; genus Peribacter. Next base: position 46,910 of record JAUSKD010000022.1, read on the forward strand.
CTGCGAAAGGAGGCTCTGGGCATCCGCTTTGAGCGGGCAGAGGGCGTCGATCTCTTTCACTCCCATCTCTTTGTTGGTGCGGATCGTGTGTAGGGCGAATCGCGACGCCTGACGCTTGCGCGCCTTGAGCACCCGCGCGAGGACGGCGGCCGTCGTATCACCGTTCGTCTTGGCCGGGCGCTGCAGGTCCGCGATGGGCACGGGCTGCACGTTCACGGTCAGATCGATGCGGTCCAAGAGCGGGGCCGAGATGCGGCGGTGCACGTGTTCTTTGCTGCCCGCGGTGAAGCGTGGCGGGTTCATGGCGGCGATCATGGTGAAGTCTGCAGGGAAGGTGACGGAACCCTGTGCCCGCGTGATGGTGATGCGACGGTCCTCCAGTGGTTGGCGGAGCACTTCCAATACCTGTGCCGGGAACTCTGCGAGCTCATCCAAAAAGAGCACGCCGCGATGTGCGAGGCTAATTTCACCGGGACCGGGGGTCTGCCCGCCCCCGACGATGCTCACTCCGCTTGCGGTGTGATGCACCACGCGGAAGGGACGACTGGTAATCAGAGGGACTTCGGGAGGGAGCAGGTTGGCCACCGAGTAGATGCGGGTGACTTCGATGGATTCCTCCTGAGACAGGGGCGGGAGGATCCCGCGGAATGCCCGCGCGAGCAGTGTCTTGCCGGCGCCCGGTGCACCGCTCATCAGCACGTTATGCCCGCCGGCCGCTGCGATCTCGAGCGCGCGTTTGGCATGTTCCTGCCCGCGGATGTCGGCGAAATCGACCATCTCTGGATCACCTGATCCGGCACTCGAGGCCGGTACGGAAACAGGAGCCGCAGATGCCTCGCCTTTGAGAATCGCAATGACTTCACTGATGTGTTCCGCGGCGATGACTTCGACGCCCGGAATCAGCGCGGCCTCAGATCCGTTGACGGCGGGAACGACGAGTCGTGTGATCCCCATCTTCCGGCAGGCGATGGCGGCGGGCAGGATGCCGGTGATGTGGCGAAGGCTCCCGTCGAGTGCGAGCTCGCCCAAAAATGCCGTCGATTCCAGGACATTTTCGGGTAGCTCAATGGACCCGTTGACGATCAAAACCCCGAGGGCGATCGCCAGGTCGTAACGCGGACCGGCTTTGCGCAGATTCGCGGGTGCCAGATTCACAGTGATCGTGAGACCGGTCGCGAAGTGGTACCCCTGCGCACGCAAAGCGTGCCTCACACGTTGTTTACTTTCCTGCACAGACATATCCCCGAGTCCCACGATGAAGATCTTGCCCTCGCCCGGCGCGGAGCCCACCTCTACGGTGATGCGCTCACTCTCGAGTCCGATGGTGGCAAAGGAGGTCAGTTTCGTGAGCATGAGGAGAGGAAAACCTCTGTAGGTGTACTATAGTCCACCCATCATGTCGAGTGGAAAAGCTGGACGAACGTACACCTTATCATTACGGTGCTATCCACTCCTCCGTGGAGCCATGACGACGAACGCCGACACCGGGCTCAAGGGTGAAGAAATTGCGACACGTTACTTTGTGTCGATCGGGTATGACATCCGCGGACGCAACGTGCGCATCGGTCGGGACGAGATCGATATCATCGCGCACGATCCGGTCGATGACGTGATCGTCTTTGCCGAGGTGAAGACCCGCACGAAACTCCTCGAGGATTTTCCGCCGGAGCTGAGTCTCGATTGGCGCAAGAAACAGTGTCTCATCCATGCCGCCCGCGCGTGGGTGAATCGCTATCGTTATGATCGCGGATACCGGATGGATCTGGTGAGCGTTGCGGGAGGGAGAGTCACCGGGCACCTGAAGGAACTGGAGTGGGAATCATAGAAGTTGCCCGGCTTCGTCTGCAGACTATCCGTCGCGGCTCGGCCGCGCCGAGACGGGCGCCGTGGCATCCGGCACAGTGATAGCATTGAACGAAATCCCGGCGTAGCTCCCGAGGGGGCGAAACCGGATGGATTGGAAGTGCGTGTAGAATGAAGGTTGCTTTCTTTCCGTCCTCGCTATGATCAATATTAAAGCCTTCGCTCTCACATGTGGCATCTTCTGGGCGGCGAGTCTCATCCTCATTGCGGCGCTCACCATGAAGGCGGGGCTGGGTTTGAGCTTCGTCAACATGGTGTCGGAGGTCTATCTGGGATACGGGCCCACGCCCGTCGGAGCAGTGATCGGGGCGGTGTGGGGATTCCTCGATGGTCTGGTCTGCGGTGCGATCTTCGCCTGGCTCTACAACAAAATCGCCGGGTAAGCGTTTTGTCATGAAAACTAGACATGCGCAACGAGGGGAAATACTGGCCGGAACCAACGTGTCTGTTCCGCGATGCACTCATGAAAAGCCCTACATGAAGCCAAAAACTAAGATCACTTGAAGACAACATCTCTTAAAGATAATGTCAAGCATGCTTAGCATGGAGCATTCAGAAGAATCCCATGGGCAGAGAGAAAAAGTGCCGGATTCATCCTTCTACACATTGATTCTTGGCGATATCAGACAGGCCATCCGTGATGGACGCGAAGACGAATATGAGCACCTGCGCAGATGTATTGTGGATGCGAGCAAACAATGGGATCTGATCGATCGTGAAGCCAATGTGCTTCTTCGTACTCTCGATATTCTCAAAGTGAAGGACGAAGAGGTGCGTCTGAAGCTCATGCTCGAACTCACACCCGACCTTCTTTCGCCTTACGAGCGCAGGCAGGCGGAACTCGGCCACCAATTTCGTCTGGCGAACGGGAGGGAGCGCATCTGCTTCTTTCTCCAGGCCAATGCACATTCGCTGTGTGCCGAATGCATGAAATCCACGCAAGACGGCTGTACGGAGCAATGTCCCGCACGACGCACAGAAACCCCTGTTTCCGCACAGGTTATGCAGCAGGAACCAGTGCTTGCATAGGCGCAAAAAACCACTTATAGTATCCCCGACATCACCGCCCTATCCAGAGAGATGCCGAGGGAACTGGCCCGCTACAAGGCATCCCCCAACCATCCGCCCGAGGCGGAAACGGTGGGAACTCCAGCCCCTGCAAGGGGGAAGATAGCTTCTCGAAAAGCCACGCTTCCTCAACACGGGGAGGCGGGATTCTCCTTACCCCTTCATACTTCTCCCTTACCCCTTCATTCATGTCCCACCTCTTCACCTCAGAGTCCGTGACCTCCGGCCACCCCGACAAGGTCTGCGATCAGATCAGTGACGCCGTGCTCGATTACGCGCTCAGTAAAGATCCCACATCCCACGTGGCGTGCGAATGTCTGGCCACGACCGGCCTTGTGGTGGTCGCGGGCGAGATCAAAACCTCGATCTACATTCCGATCGCCGATGTCGCGCGCAAGACGATTGAAGAGATCGGCTATGACGATGCCTCGTTCGGCTTTGATCACAAGGCATGTGCCGTGGTGGTGAGCGTGGGCGAGCAGAGCGCCGACATCCAGCTGGGCGTCGACACCGATAAGAACAAGGACAAGGAACAGGGTGCCGGCGATCAGGGACTGATGTTCGGATTCGCCTGCGACGAGACGCCCGAATTGATGCCGCTTCCGATTTCCCTCGCGCATCGTCTCACCAAGCGTCTCGAGGAGGTGCGTAAGTCGAAGCTGATCCCGTACCTGCGTCCCGACGGCAAGAGCCAGGTCACCGTGCAGTACGGCGATGACGGCCGGCCCGAGCGCCTGCAGTGCGTGGTGATCTCGACCCAGCACGCGGAGAGTGCGACTCATGAGCAGATCGTGAAGGATGTGACGGAGCATGTGATCAAACCCGTGTGCGACAAGTACCTCGATAAAGACACGGTCCTGCACATCAACCCGACGGGACGTTTCGTGGTCGGGGGCCCTCCCGGGGACTGCGGCCTGACCGGACGCAAGATCAGCGTCGATACGTACGGCGGCTACGGCCGGCACGGAGGCGGCGCCTTCTCGGGCAAGGATCCGAGCAAGGTGGACCGCTCCGCGGCGTACGCGGCACGCTGGGTGGCCAAGCACATCGTCAAGGCGGGTCTGGCCCACAAGTGCGAGGTGCAGGTGGCCTACGCCATCGGCGTCGCGCGCCCGGTTTCCATCCGTGTCGATACCTTCGGCACCGGAACGTATGACGACCGCGTGCTCGAGAAGGCGGTCGAACAGGTGTTCGATCTCAAGCCGGCTTCCATCATCCGCGATCTGGATCTGCTCAAGCCCATCTATCGCAAACTGGCCGCATACGGTCATATGGGCCGCGAGGATCTGAAGGTGAAGTGGGAAGACACCCCGCGCATTACGGATCTGCTCAAAGCCGTGAGTGAGGCGACGACCAAGTCGCACGTTCATGCAACGAAGGCGGGAGTGACTGCCCACTGATTCTTCTTTTCCCCCTCTCATCATGATGCATCTTTCCGCTGATGACCTCAGCGCCGCGGAAGTAGTACAGGCCTTCGTGCTGGTGCAGCAGGATAGGGCTCCGGAAGACATCATTCATGCCCTGCGTGGCAAAGAGGCGCAGCTGCTCGACCCCGACCAGTTTCCACGCGAGGTGCAACGGCGGCAGCAGGAATTGGATGCGCAGTCGAAGCCACGCAGGAACGAAGCTGACGATGAGGAGTGATGCGCTATCATCGCGGCATGGCTGAGCTGCCCAAGATCATCTTTCTCCACGGTAACAGCGGGGAGGGCGTCGGGCATTACTGGTTTCCGTACGCCAAGCGCGCCTTTGAACAGATGGGTTTGACGGTGGTCGCGAAGGACTTTCCCGATGCGCATCTGGCGCGTAAAAGTATCTGGCTCCCTTTTCTCGAGCATGAGTGCGGAGCGGATGAACATTCCATTCTGATCGGGCACAGTTCCGGCGCCATTGCGGCCATGCGGTGGGCGGAGAAACATCGGATATTCGGGTCCGTGCTGGTGGGCGCGTACTACACGGATACTGGATCGGAGAACGAGCGCCTGAGTGGGTATTTCGATGATCCGTGGGACTGGGAGTCGATCAAAAAGAATCAGAAGTGGATCATCCAATTCGCTTCCGTGGACGATCCGTTCTTCCCGATCGAAGAGCCGCGCCTGGTCAGCCGGGAGCTCCACACCGAATACCATGAATTTACGAATAGAGGGCACTTCTTTGAGAAAGAGTTTCCGGAGCTGGTAGAGGCAGTGAAAAAGAAAGTATCAATCGCCTAGCCGGTATGTTCTCAGCGCTTTCCTGCTTTCTTTATAGTTGGGCAACCAAGCCGCAACAGAGTCCCAGAATGCGCGCGAATGATTGGGATGCAGGATGTGCGCGAGCTCATGGACCACAACGTACGTGCGAAGTTCCTCTGGGACGAAGAGCAGCGCCGTATTCAGCGTGATCCGTCCTCCCGGCGTACAGCTGCCGAAACGGCTCTGCATGTGGCGCAGACGAACCGTTGTGATGCGCGCGCGGAACGTGCGGTCATTGATCTCATGCACCAGTGCTTCCATGCGCGGTTGTTCGGAAACACTCAAGAGACGCCACAGGAACTTCCGGAAATCTGCATCCGTACTCTTGGGCCCGCGCCGGACTGACCACCCTTGTTCCATGTGTTTTGCCGATGTTCTCTTTCCGGCTTCTATGGTGAATGTGCGGGTGGTCCCGTCCCCGAGCGTGATCGGGCACGTCCCGCAGGCCCGGAGGAGCGGACGGAACGGGTCGATGGTCCGAGACACGCGGTGATCGGCGAAGCGGCGTGCCATGCGCTTTAACAGAGACGCGATGTGCCGTTCCTCCTCCCGCGTACTCAGGCGTCCCGCGAGGCGGATCAGTACGCCGTCACCCTCGAATGTGGCGCTGGAGGTCCGGTTGCGCGTTCGCTCGATGCGGTAGGGGATGTTCAAGGTAAGGGAGGTAAGGAGGGTAAGGAAGGTTAGGAAAGACAGAGAGGAAAAACAAACACAAACACAAACAGCAATCGTCCGAATCCCTACTCCCTACTCCCTAATCCCAAAATTGTCGTTCCCGGATAGTAGTACTGCAGAATCTGCTCGGCGGTCTTTCCTTCTTTCGCCTGTCCCTTCGCCCCGCAGCCCGACATCCCCACTCCGTGCCCGGCCATCGAAAGGCCCTTGCACCACGGATCCGCTTTGCTCGCGAAGACATCGGCGAAGGGGAAATCTTTCCATCCGTTTTCCGCCGGGGTTCGCGTGCGGCCGTCGTCGGACGAGAAGTACGCAGCCTTCACGATCTCCCCGTTCACGGTGAGCACCTGTCCTGCCGTGGATTTCACTGCCCGCACCCAGCGTGGGTTCGCCCGCTCCGCGGAGATGCCGCTGTATGCCTGAAAGCGGGCAGGGGAATCGTCGCCGTCGTAGGGCATGCCGGCGAATTTTCGATGGGCGCCGTCCAGATAGAACGCGGCATAGCTCCGCGCGGCCACGGCGAAGGCGCGCTGCTTCTCGTACGGTTCCGTATCGGGTTCCTCCGACAGACCTGCGAGGTAGTCTTCCAGATCCACATCGTTGATCAGTGCGGCTTTGCCGGCGATCACCGTGCAGGTCACTGCTCCGCGGTACTGCTTTCCAATGGAAGCGATGTCATAGGCGCCGCAGGTGGCCGAGCCGGTTTCGCGGGTCGTCAGGCGGAGGCGGATCAAGGGAGACGAGGCCGAAGATGCAGACGAGGCCGAGGAGACCGAGGAGGCCTGCCGCTGTGCACCGGGTGTTGGAATATTGATGCGGTCGGTTTCCGTGGACGTCATGGGGACGGGTTCGGAGACGGGGCTCCTCGTGCGCCTGCCCTGGGCATCCAGCGTGAGCGTGACGGGGCCGATATCCACCGAGTACGTCGCGGGGATTTCGGGCACCTGGATGCGCAGCCGGATGGTTTCCACCTCGCCGTCATGGATCAGTCGCGGAGCAAAAATCTCTTGCCGGATGCGCATGTTCTCCTGATCCAGAAGCTGCCAGATGCCGATGCGGGGGCTTGAGCGCATGACGGAGGCGATGCGGGCGCGGCGCTGCACTGAGGAGCCTCCGGCGCGGAAGAGCAGCGACACCGTCACCTGCCCGCCCGGTCGCACGGGAACAGACGAATCCCCGATGACGGTGAGCGTGGGAGCGGTCGGGTCGATCTTGAGCGTCTTCAGGCGCTCCGATCGGCGCACATCGGTGCGGTCGACGTAGTTCTCATTTATCGGAGGGGGGAAGCTGACGCGCGCGGAGATATCGCCGGAAGCAACGTGCTGACGGATCTGATTGAGGACCCCCGCAAGGAAGTACCCCGGGCAGGCCGTGCTCACGACATCGCGGTGGCCGACGATCGCCTCTTTGGAATTCCCGTGAAACTTCACCGTATTCCGCGGATCCAGGTTGTAACGATCCGTCAGGTTCTTGAGCAGCCACTGCAGGCTTAAGACCTGGATCTGGCTCGGCTCCTCCGTTTCGAAATTCCCCATCAGCGCCACGCCGAGGGTCCCCACATTGGCGCAATACGCGTGGCCGCCGATGACGTTGTCGCCTCCTGCACGCCCTTCGTAGATCGTCCCGTCCTCGTCGATGATGAAGTGATAGCCGATATCGCCCCAGCCGAGCGTCTTGGCGTGGTACACGTAGAGCGCGCGCATGCGTTCCAAGGGCGTCCTGGGGTCATCGTGCAGCGTCTGGGCCGTGTGGTGCACCACGATCATCTTGACGCTCGGCGAGTACGACTGCGGCCACCGGAGCTTCTTCCCCTGCGCGTTCTCTTTGACCGTGCGCGCCGCCCGGAATTCCTGCGGATAATTTTGCTGTGCTTCGGTGCACTGTTTCACGCGCTCGGCGATACCGTTGCCTTCGTCGGCGGGCACCTGATTCTCGGCCGGTTTCGGTTCTTCCGAGGTTGTGAGCAGCAGCGACTCGTCCGCGCCCCATTCTGTGCGCGTGAGGATGCGGGGGGCGGCCGAGGCGGACTCAGCCCATCCCAGCCCGGTCAGGCAGCTGAGGACGAGTGCGATGGCGAAATTTCTTCGCATTGGGTGGAGTATACCGATGGAACTTCTAACTTCCGCTTGCCGGAGGCGAAGCGAGCAGGGCCTCGTACGCATCCACCATCTTCTCCAGTGAAAATCGTTCCCGTGCGGCCACTTTTCCACGATGGGCAATAGATTGGCGGAATGTCTGATTCTGCATTTTTTGCAGTGCGTCTTTGAGGGCGGGCACGGATTCTGCCGGCACGACGAGTGTCTCTTCCTCCTTCTTCAGATAGCCCGCTGTTCCGCAGGCATCGGTCATGATCACCGGCGTGCCCATCCACAGTGCTTCCATGGGCGCGAGCGGGCAGGGATCGTGCTGGCGCGACGGGAGCACAAAGACATCCAGTGACTGGTAGAACGCTCCCATGCTTGTGGCCGATGGCGAAAGGAACCGGATGCGCTCGCAGCCTGCGTTGATCTGTGACGCCAATGCGCGCACCGCCGGTTCATCGCTACCCTGTTCGCCTGTGGGCATGATATCCAGCGTCACCCCGGGCAGATCCGCAATCGCGTTCATCAAAAGATCCACGCCTTTGTCGCGCGAGAGACGGGCGACGGTGCCCACATGCAGTGCCGTTCGTTCAGGCCGTGGATACTTCCCTTCTCCCGCAAGGTGCTTCGCATCGACGCCGTTACCGATTGCTATGACGCGCTCGGGAGCGAAACCCAGTTGATCAACGTAGATGGCGCGGCTTAAGTCCGACACCGTCACAATGGTCGCACCTTCGCTGGCGCGCCGGAGCATGGGCAGCCAGGGATTATTACTGAGCCACCGTCCGACGCGATCATGTTCCACCCAGATCACGCGGATTCCTCGTTCCCGGGCAAACGGCGTGAGCAGGAGTTTTTCGGTCATGCTCAGCATGACCAGGGCGTCAATCGGGCCGAATTCCTCTATGGCGGAAATGAGCCGCCGCTGCATAGCTTGTTTGCGCCAGAGGAAACTCAGCGCTCCCCACTTGGTGACGGGAGGATCGCCGATCGCAAGTTCCGCCGCGAGGATGTCTTCATTCCAGCAGAGCTTCAGGAGGGTCGGGCAGCTGCCAAGGAAAGCCACGCCGTGTTTGCGTGCCGCAAGTCCGTGCATCAGTGCCATGGTCTGCACCTCGGCACCGCCGTAGCGACTCTCTAATGGGAAGCGCGTAAAAAGGATGCGCATGGCGGTAGTGTAGAGCGTGGAAGAGGTAAGGGGTAAGTATGAAGGGGCCATAATACTTGTCCCTGATCCCTATTTCTTCCACTCATCCAATAGCTTCAGGATCCTCTCCGTCACGAAGTTCTCGGGATAGGCGGTTGAGATGGTAATGTCGGCTCCTGCACGTTGTGCCTGCAGCTCCATGGCATCTCCTGTGGATGCCGTGATCAGGGCGATGCGCGCATGAGGGTGTGTTCTGCGGAGCATTTCCACGACAGGAATGCCTCCTGTCTGCGGCATGCGGTAATCCACGAACGCGCCCACGATGTTGGACATCTTCGCGATCATCTCTTCGCTTTCCTTCGTCGTGCCCGCCACCACCACCTTCGCGGGGAAATGACTCTTCTTTAAGAGCGAGCGCAGATAGAACTGCTTGCCCGGAGTGTCATCCGCGATGAGAAAGTAGGGGGCATCCATCAATCGACGAGGTCACGCAGCACCGCGCACGTCTCGCCCACGGACTGTTTCGAGGTGTCGATCACGCGGTCGTAGACAGCCTTGGCGCGTGTCTTGCCGAGGTACACCGAGGTCAAATCCTTGGGAAACGATTCCTGCACGGTATCGAGCATTTCCGCGGCCGGGCAGGTGATCACCACGCTGTAGCCTTCCTTCAACGCCTCCTTGGCGCACTCGCAGGCGACGAGCAGCGCGAAGAACGGTCCCATGCCGATGATGTCATCGGGGTCCTGCGTGGTATCCAGATCTTCGAGCGCGAGGTGCCGCCAGTCGGGATGATCGGCGAGGAATTTATCGACGATCACGCCGCGTGTGACTTCGGTGCCGCCAGAGAGAAGTAAGACCATGGGGTTCTATTTGGATATCAGAACATAGTACCACAAATTGAGATTTTTAGAAACGGTCAAGCGAGCCCTTGGGTAAGCCAAGAATAGACAGCTACTCTTCAGAACCGGCGATTTTCTCCGCATGCCGCTTTGCCCGGCGCTTGCGCTTCCACCGTGCGTTTCTGCTCTGATTTTTCTGTTCCTCGGGGCGCACCTGGCCCGGCAGGGTCGAGAAGGTTCGGATGATCTGCCCGCGCTGCTCGCAGATGTCGTAGAGCACGCGGAAGTACGCGGCGCTCTCGGGATCGGGATTGTCATTGATGAGAGTCCTGCGATCCCCGTAGACGACCAGGCTGTCGCGTGCGCGCGACCCGGCCACGTTTGTCCGCCGCACGTCATCGAGGAATCCCACGGTACCCTCCTTGTTGCTGCGTACGGCGTCCATGTGAATTTCTTTCTTTTCAGTCCCCTGAAAGCTGTCGACCGTGGCGACATTGCCCCGGAGCGTCTCGAGGAACTGTGCCGGAATTCCGCCCCGCTTAGGATGCACTTTGCGTGCCTGACGGAGGATCAAATTCACCTGCGCACGGTACATGGCGATCACGCCGAATTCTCCCTGTAAGAGTTCGCCGCGCTCAAATTCATCCATCAGACGCCGGGCGATGAGCCGTGCCTCCAGCGGGTTCACGCGCGAGACACCCGAAGATGTCTCTCCACGATCCGGTCGCTCTGACGTATCGATCCAGAGCAGGGAACCGGTGTTCTCGGGGTTCGTGTGATCCCTGCGACCGGCCTTGAGCTTGCCGCCGTATGATCCCCAACTCACTGCACGCACGAGATCTTTGAGGGAACGGCGGTTGGTGCGCAGCATGACCTGTGGAATCGCCTCCTGCTCCGCCAGATACTTGAACGGCCCACCCTCGAAGGTATCGGTATCCGCCTCGCAGATGGTGTTGGGATTTTCTCCAACCGGCTGTTCCTGCTGCTCCGCGGGATCCTCCAGGTGTTTCTTCAAGACCGGTGGGATATCGATGTTGCCGAGCTGCTTGTGGTCGCCGATGAAGATGATCTGCTTACCGGCCTTCTTGAGCGCCGGCAGGAACTCGTAGAGAAATCCCTTTGAGGCCTCGTCCACGATCACGACGTCGAAGTCGAGTTCCTGGATGATCTCGTCACTGATGAGGGAATTGAGGGTCACGCCGACGGTGAGTCCCCGTTCTTTCCGGAGCTTACTGAGGAGTTCCAACTTCTGCTGTTCAAAGTCGTCCCATGCCGCGTTCCACTGCTCTTTATCGAGCTCCATATGTGTGAAATCCTCGCGCACGAGTGCGGGCCCACCCGGGGCCGGATCGTGCTGCTGCTCGGCTTTTTCAAAAGTCTTGTGATCGAAGACCGGCACCAAAAACTCCACCCTGCGGGGATACTTGAGCCCCTTGCGGATGAAGGTATCTCTGAGCTGCCGGTCACAGGAGCTCTCTTCCGTTCCGCCGCGGTGCAGGGCGACGCCTTTCTTGCGTGCGGCCTTGAGTAAGTTGTCGAGCCCGCGGTTCGAGTGTGAGAGGATGAGGGTTTTCTTGCCCTCCTCCTGAAAACGCTTGGCCAGCAGACTCGCCACCGTCGTCTTGCCGGTTCCGGGCGGCCCCTGAATGAGCATGCAGGGGTGGCCCATGGCCCCCAGCGCGAATGCGCTGCACTGCTCAGCGTCATCCAGGATCTCACGCGGGATATCTTCCTGCTCAAAGAGTCCGCCCAATGCAAAGGAGCGCAGAGTTTCGTCACGGTCACCGGTATTTTCTTCACTGAAGAAGAATTGTTCGGGCAGCGAGAGTTCGTGCAGACCCCTGAATGCGTGGCGATCATAGTCATATCTTCCGTATATATTCTGGTCGTGGGAGTACCGGCCATATTCATCTTCTGCAGGGGCGTTGTTCATGCCCCTTCGTTTTCTCTTCGGGGTCGGCTCGGCGTTCTCGTCAAAGTCGGATGGCCAGCTCTGCTCGCCCGCGCGGGTGGTCATCTGGCCGGCACATCCAAGTTTCTGACAGTACTCGTGTACATATTCCCTGTAGGTCTCGAGTGATCGGCGGTTGCTGCGCTTGCGAAGAAAACAACCATTCCTCAAGCGCACCGGGGAATGGAAATGGAGCCGCACCGTATCGCCAGCGACTTCGCGCACCACCGCGCTCCCGATGTGTTCCTCATGAGCATCGAAAATATCTACGCGGTCGTCTTCTCCGAGGACGGGAAGATCCGCGTTTGAGTGGTCACGCTGATACTCTCGGAGCGCTTTGCGGTAGGCCTCCTGATCGAGACAGGGCGTACCCTCTGCATCCGGCTGCGTGCACTGCGCCTTCAGGCGTTCCTGGAGTTCCAAGTCCTCCTCCACCGGAGTGCTGCCCCAGGTGTTCTTCGTGCGGATCACCGCATGATGCTTGCCACGCTGGCCGAGGCGGAGCACGGGCAGGCGGATCCCTTGGGTGCCGCGGTCTACGTTCCCTGATACCTGATCATCGATTTCCAGAAGTTCATCGATGTGTCGGACCGAGATATTGAGCTGCCGCCGCATGGCTTCGTGACGGCGATAGGCGACATCCCAGCTCTCATTGTGGACACGGATGACGGGCTCGGGAGCACCCGTCTGCTCTGCCCATGGAGGCGGAGCGGATCCATCCATCACGTGCAGAGCTTCTTCGTAGGTGTGCGACCGGATGGCATCGATCTCCACCGACGTAAGCTGCCGCGGATAATTTTCCTCGATTTCGTACAAAGGCGCCTCTGTTGTCGGAGAGCTGGTCTCGGGCATAAAGGGGGTAAGACTAGCGGACTTTTTGGAAAATGGGAGAAAAAAACGACCTCCTTTCTCCACAAGTGCGGAGAGAGGAGGTCTGGTAACTCCGCTAGCGCGGAGGGACTATCTTCCCCGACGCATGGTCGAGGAATTCACTTCTGGGTCCGGGAGGACCGCGTACTTGCGACCAGGCCACGGCGTCACCATCTGGCTGGAGGAAGCAGAAGTGATATTCGCACCGATGGAGCAAGCTCCTTCGGTGCACCCCACCTCGACCCGCGAATGCAGGAACGAGTGAGGACCTGCAACCCTCCTTCGTTTCCGAAGGAGAGGAGGCCCTTGGGGCTTGGAGGCGGCAGGCGCGTAGCACGGAGGCCAAGCCGCATCCGTATGCCAAAGTACCTGTAAGCCAAAGAGTGTCAAGCAGCCAGCTCAAGAACTTCGGCAAGCCTATCTTCGTGCGGATATTTCTTTATCAGGGCTGGTCCTCCGATGCACAGTTGAGGCGGCGGTAGATTTCGTGCCTTGTCTTTGGATCAGGTTCCAATCGCCGTGCCGCGGCGCGCAGAAAGCCCCGATACTGCTCCGCGAATTGTTCCTGCAGTTTCCGTTGCTGCACTGTCAGATCCGGGCCATTCAGGATGGTGCTCATTGCGCGCGGCGTTTATTCTTCGTCTGTCACGATTACCGGGATTTCAGAGAATGTGGGGCCGGACCAGAAAATACTCATCGATCCGGCGCGTTTGATGGGAATGGGTTCCGTCAGCTTTTCATTCTGATGCTGTATCCAGAAGGCCCGTGCTTCCGGCGGGGCGAAGGCTTCGGGGGGACGCGTATCCATGGACCAGAAGTCGGCAGGAAGCTGCGAGGCGACGTATAGGGCGCACAGGATCAACGCCGTCTGTGCGGTCAGTCGAATGATCCGCGGGTAACCATCCCAAAACGCGCTCAGGAGGAAGGCGGCAATCAGCGGAATAAAAAGGGCATAGCGCAATTCCAGGTACAACAAGATGGTAGAGATGCCCGCGATGGCGCAGAAGAAGGCGGCGAGCGGAAACCGGGGGATGATTTTTTTACCAAAACCGATGAGCAGCAAAACCGTTGCGATGCACACCGTCACGAAGAACCATCCTCCCATGCGTTCATGCTGGCTTCCCGGCCGAAAATTCTCGTCGAAACTCCAGTGGTATGGTTCATCCGAGAAGAGGCGGTTGATTTCAAAGGCAGAAAGCAGAAAGGGTATCGGAGGCATGCGTCCCCGCACGATGGGAGGGAGAGCCGGGGTGTTGAGAATGGGATCGGAAGGACGCGTGAGGACGAGGCGGGTGAACGGGACGTAGCTATCAGGATTCGTTGAGCCGTATCGCAGAAAATTGGAGGTCGGAAAGGCTCCGATGCCAATGAGCAGGGTCAGACCGAGTGCCCATCCCAGCCGTGCGGTGATGTCGTGGCTGCGGACCAGGCGGACGATTTGCACAAAGCCGAAAAGACCAAAGATGATGGCAGGCATCCATGCGAGGGCCTTTGAAAACATCGCCGCCGTGAGCCCCGCAACAAAAATGAAACCAGAGAGGCGCAAACGTAAACGCAGCGTCATACCCAGAAACCCCACAAATCCAATCAGGAGCATGCAACCCGTAAAAAGGTCGATATACCCGATGGTCATGTGCAGAACGATGAGCGGGACGGCAAGACAGAAGGTGAGGAACCAGCGCACCATCTTCTCATTGCGGAAGATCAGGAACATCGCAAGAACGGCCGCCATCAATCCCACCATGCCCACGCCGTTCGCGGCGCTCATGCGCCCCGTCACCCAAACACTGAATCCCTGAACGAGGTGGGCAAGGGGGGGAAAATACTTCATGCGCAAGATGAGAGACGGTTGGTAGGTGAATGTCGTCAGATGGAACAACCGCAACGCATGGGGCAGGTGGTACCACACAAAATCATAGGTGGGTCTGAATACGAGAAATGCTTTCAGGATCAGGAATCCGTAGGTGCCCGCAAGGATGAGCCAGTGCAGCGCAACCGAAACCCCATGCATCCGTGGCCGGATGTTCTGGCCTGCGGCCCCCCCATTCGTCATGGGCGAAATCAATGACCCCTCAGTCATCGCTCTTAGCGTAGCAAAGAGTCCGGCTTGTTGCCTAGGCCGATCGATGCATGCCGTTCGCTGCCCTTGGTATTATTTTTCCGACTCGCAGTTGAGGAGCCGGTAGATCGCGTGCCGCGTTTCGTGATCGCGCTCCAGTCTCCGGGCCACTGCCCGCAAGATGCCGGCGTAGCTCTCTGGGAACCGTTGTTTGAGACCCTCCTCCGTGCCGCGTGCTCTGAGGAGAGACTGCGCGATGTGCACTTCTGCGATCGCAAGGTTCATCAGCGTTGCGCGTTCGGCCGCTGTTGGTTCTGGGGTTTCGGGCATGGTTTATTAGTATAGCCCTCGCAGAGCTTGCGGGTGCGGAAAAGCAGCAATTCTTTTCTCACCCAATTCTCTCTTGTCCGCCCATATACGGCCGCAGCGCTTCCGGAATCGTGATCGATCCATCCTCATTCTGATTCATCTCGAGGAGCGGGATTAAGATGCGCGGAGAAGCAATGCAGGTGTTATTGAGCGTGTGGACGAAGAGCTTCTTGCCGTCACTGGTCTCGTACTTGATGTTGAGCCGGCGTGCCTGGAAGTCTCCTAAGTACGAGCATGAGTGCGTCTCGCCGTAACTGTTTCTGCTCGGCATCCACGTTTCGATATCCTGCATATAGACCTTGCCCTTGCCCATGTCGCCTGTGCAGATATCCAGCACGCGGTAGGGGAGACCAAGGAGCTGCAGCACCTCTTCCGCGTTCGTGCGGATTTCCTCAAAGAGGTCGAGGGCGATATCGGTGTTCGCGGGGCACAGCACCACCTGCTCCACCTTGTCGAACTGGTGGATGCGGTACAGGCCCTTCGTATCCTTGCCGTATGTTCCCGACTCTCTGCGGAAGCAGGGTGAGAATCCCGCATACCGTTTGGGCAGATCGTTCTCCTTCAGCACTTCATCCTTGTGGTAGCTGCAGACCGAAACTTCGGAGGTACCGATCATATAGAAGTCATCGGGTACGATTTTTTCACCGCGCTTCTCCTGCGCCCCCACGGCATAGGTCTGCTCCTCGGCGCCGGGGAAGAACCCCGTGCCCATGAGGCACTCCCAGTTGGCCATGTACGGCGGCGTGAAGTGAATCCAGCCCTTCTTGCCCAGATGATCAAGGGCGAGCTGTAGGACAGCGCGGTGGAGTCTCGCTCCATCCCCTTTCAAAAAGTAACTGCGCGCCCCGGCCAGCTTGACCCCGCGCGGGATGTCGATGATATCCAGAGCCTCGCCGAGCGCGACATGATCTTTGGGCTCTTTGACCTTGAGGAGCTTTTTGGGGTCGCCCCACTTCTTCACTTCCACGTTTCCTTTCTCGTCTTTGCCCACCGGCACGCGCGGGTGTGGCAGAGAGGGCAGCATGAGCTGGAGCTGCATCCATGTCTCTTCGGTCTGCTGCAGCTCGTTCAGGCGGTGCTTCAGCTCCTCCGATAATTCCTTCATCTCTTTCAGTGCTTCCTCCTTCTCCTTTCCCTTCAGCCCCGGGATGCGCTTGCTGGCGGAATTCTGGCGCGCGCGCATGTCGTCGGTCATCTTCTGCAATTCGCGCCGGTACTCATCGATTTTGAGGAACGCCTTAATATCCACCTTGATGTTCTTCTTATCGGCGGCGTCCTGGTAGACAGAGGGCTGTTTGCGGAGGTCTTGGAGATCAATCATGGTTCCAGTGTAGCGGAATCCGATTTTACCTTCCCTGTTGGCTCGCCATTCGTCTGCAGGGCGGTGCGCAGGGCCTCGCGGATGGCGCGGCCAATGCCGGAACGGTGGCTCGTGAGCTCGACACCGAGAGCCCGGGCTATGTCCTGTTTCCGGCGGGCATCGACATTGGCAATGGCCACGGTCACCGGCTGCCCGTCCACGATGCATTGCGCTGCGTGATTGGTGTCCCCGGGGACGCCGATTTCTCTGCCGGTGAGCTTGATTTCAGTCATGAGAAGCGGGGAGAAGGAGGAGAATGAATTACGGCGTGACGTTACCAGTCATCGTATCGTGCACCGCTTCCAATGATTCGATCACGATATCATTCACACGTCCCCCTTCGGGATTCTCCAGACGTTGCAGCATGTTCTTCATGGCCGGGTGATCGAAACTGAATCTGCCTCCCTGGATCGAGACATCGATGAACTGTCCCTCCCGCTTGCGGGCAGTAAAGATCACCTGATGGCCCCGCAGCATCCGCGGGAGGTCGAATTCCCTGATATCTGCATTGTCGATGATGACCCGTAGGAAGTTTTCTGGGGAGTCATTCATGGAGGGCGAATCTACGCTGCGGGAAGGGGCTGTCAAGGAATGGGAGGGAAGATCCAAGTGGTGGAAAACGTGTGCGGAAAAAGTCGGTCTAAGCGGGGAATCCCTGGAAAAGAATCTATCATCAGGTACACTGCTTCGACATGCCAGAGAGCAAGCCCTTCCGTCTCGTAGCGCCCTTCAAGCCGACTGGTGACCAGCCGGGTGCCATCGCGAAACTGATCGAAAACCTCAAGAAGGGCGAGCGGCATTCGACCCTGCTCGGAGCCACGGGCACCGGCAAGACATTCACGATGGCCAATGTCATCACCGAGCTGCAGCGCCCGACGCTGGTCCTCGCGCACAACAAGACCCTGGCCGCGCAGCTCTGCAGCGAATTCCGCGAGTTCTTCCCCGACAACGCCATCAGCTACTTCGTCTCGTACTACGACTACTATCAGCCGGAGGCGTACCTGCCCGCGACCGACACGTACATCGAGAAGGATGCCAGCATCAACGAAGAGATCGAAAAGTTCCGTCACGCGGCGACCATGAATCTGCTCACGCGCAAAGATGTGCTCATCGTCGCATCGGTTTCCTGCATCTACGGGCTCGGCAACGTGAAGGATTACGAGGCACTGGCGATCCATCTGGATAAGGGCCAGCCCATTCAGCGCGATACGCTCCTGCGCCGCCTCACGGACATCCAGTACCGCAGGAGCGGCATCGAATTCAAGCAGGGGATGTTCCACGTGCTCGGCGACACGGTCGAGATCTTTCCGCCCGGAGGCGATACGGCGATCCGGCTGGAACTGCCCTTCGACGAGATCGACAGTATCGAAGAGGTCGACAGTTTTACGGGAGAGCTCGTGAAGAAACTGGATGAGGTGACGATCTTCCCCGCCGCGCACAACGTGACGACCAAAGAGAAGATCGACCGCGCCACGGCGGCCATTCTCGAGGACATGAAAATTCAGGAGAAGAAATTCCTTGAGGTGAAGGAGTACGCCAAGGCCGAGCGCATCCGCACTCGTACGGAGTATGACGTCGAGATGCTGAAAGAGACGGGGTACTGCACCGGCGTCGAAAATTACGTCCGTTATTTGGAGGATAAGACTCCCGGCACGCCGCCGTCGACGTTGCTCGACTACTTCCCCAAGGATTTTCTGCTGATCGTCGACGAGTCGCACATCACGATTCCGCAGATCGGAGGGATGCACGAGGGCAACTTCAGCCGCAAGCAGACACTGGTGGATTTCGGCTTCCGGCTGCCGAGTGCGCACGACAACCGCCCGCTCAAGTTCGACGAGTTCGAGGCGCACATCTCTCAGGCCATCTACGTGTCGGCCACGCCCGGCAAGTACGAGTTCAAAAACACACCCAAGCAGGGGCTTATTGAGCAGATCATCCGTCCCACGGGGCTCCTCGATCCGCCGGTGACCGTCAAACCATCGAAGCACCAGATCGACGATGTGATGACCGAGATCCAGCAGACCCTCAAGCGCAAGGAGCGTGTGCTCCTGACGACGCTCACCAAGAAGATGGCTGAGGATCTGACACAGTTTCTGCAGGATGCCGATCTGAAAGTGCGTTACCTGCACAGCGA
>JAUSKD010000038.1 GCA_030647195.1 Candidatus Peribacter sp.
CTGACACAGTTTCTGCAGGATGCCGATCTGAAAGTGCGTTACCTGCACAGCGACATCGAGACCATGGAGCGCATCGAGATCCTGCGGCAGCTCCGGACCGGCGAGATCGACGTGCTGGTGGGCATCAACCTGCTGCGCGAGGGACTGGATCTGCCCGAGGTGAGCTTCATCGGCATCCTCGATGCCGACAAGCAGGGGTTTTTGCGTTCGCGTGACGCGCTGATCCAGACCATCGGCCGCTGTGCCCGCAACGTCCACGGCCACGTGACGCTGTACGGGGACAAGATGACGGACGCCATGAAGCAGGC
Organism: Candidatus Peribacter sp.; assembly: GCA_030647195.1. GTDB lineage: Bacteria > Patescibacteriota > Gracilibacteria > Peribacterales > Peribacteraceae > Peribacter. The sequence continues at coordinate 309 of JAUSKD010000038.1, forward strand.
CATCGACGAAACCAATCGTCGTCGCGCGATTCAGGAGGCCTACAACGTGAAGCACGGCATCACTCCAAAGACGATTGAGAAGGCGGTGAAGGATATCGCCGAAGCCCATTCCAAAGCGGCACTCAAGCACCCGCATCGCGATCCCACCAAGATTCCCAAAGACGAGAAGAAGCGGTTCCTCGAGGAGCTTACCGCGCAGATGGAGATTGCCTCGGCGAATCTGGAATTCGAGAAGGCGGCGGATCTGCGGGATGAGATCGACTTGCTGAGAAAGGAGCTTTAATCCGCTTTTATTGCTCCTTATGAAGGGCGAACCCCTGCAAATAATGCAAAGGATTGTTGACATTTCCAAATAATCATTCACAATCTCTCGCTATGGCACTCCTCACCCGCACCCGCTTCGTAGTCACAGCATCGGCCGTTCTCGTTTCCTCGTTGCTCTCCGCCACCCAGGCTTCGGCTACTTCTCCGAACTACCGTTACGACTGGGACTACCAGTGGCTGCAGCAGACGAACGGCGGATTCTCGAGTGACTACTTCTACGATCCCACGCTGTTCTACTACACGCTCCCGTCGCGGGCGAAGAGCTTCGCGCTCCACTCCTATCACCGCCAGAATTACTACAAGACCTACCACGCCTTTCCGGCCCCTGCCAATTACCAGAGCGAGCCGACCCCGCAGCAGCTCTCCGCATGCGGCAACTACACCTTTACGCGCCCGGACCGGGTGCCGCCGTTCGGGTACGAGTGCCAGTAGGAAATTTGCGATTGAAGGATTTATGGATTTGCGATTTGGACACTGTTCGGTTTCGTCTAATCAATCGCAAATCGCAAATGATGAAATCGCAAATCCTAAGTGAGCATGCCAAGCGCTTGGATCGCTTTCGCGTACCCTTCGGGCGTACCGGTATCGATGCGTGAGCCGTTGCACTCCAGTGCGTAGACCGGGAGCGTTTTCAGTTTCGCGATCAGTGCGTCGATCAGGCGGATCTCACCGTCTTTGCCGGCTGCCACCTGCGGCAGCGATTCAATCACCGACCGCGGGATCAGATAACGCCCCACGATGCCCAGTGTGGAGGGCGCCTTCACGGGGTCCGGTTTCTCGACGAGGCCTTTTACCTTCCTCAGGCGCGGGTGACCGGGAACTTCCTTTGCGATCTCGATCACGCCGTAGCGGTTCGTCTTCTCACGTGGGATGTTCTCGACGGCGATCAGTGCGAATTCTTTTTCGGGAATGAATGTGCATGCCTCAATCAACTGCACGATGCCGGGCTTGTCGCCGACGAACAGATCATCTCCGAAGAGCACGGCGACCATGTCGCTCTTCACGAAATTCTTTGCCTGTAAAATCGCGTGTCCGTCCCCCAGCATCATCTCCTGATAGGCAGTTTCAAAGTGAGCGTTGGCATAGGGCTTGAGCGAATCGAGCAATTTCTCTTTGCCGCGGCGCTTGAGCTCTTTTCTGAGCGCGGGATCCTCCTCAAAGTACCGCTCGATGGATTCCTTGCCGTGGCTGATCACGAAACAGATGTCCGTAATGCCGGCCTCCAGACACTCGTCCACGATGTAGGCGATGATCGGGCGGTTGCCCAGCGGCAGCAGCTCTTTGGGCACGGCTTTCGTCCACGGGAGGAAGCGTGTGCCGAGTCCCGCGACGGGGAGGATGGCTTGGGTGACCTTCATTGAATAAGAGTGTACGGGTTTGTGGTAGCAGAAGAAAAGGGCAAAGAACGCGAGGAAGGCGATGGAAGCAAGGAAAGCGAGGATCCTCGTTTGCTTCGGTTTCTTGGCTTTCTTAGCTTTCCTTGGAAGGATCGGTGGGAGGTGTCGTTTTTCCAGAGCGCAGCGTGAGCGCGACTAAGACAACGAGCACGACAGCGGCAGCTCCCATGCCAGCCCACGGCAGCCACGGCAGGCGCTCGGTGACACGGCTCTCCTGAACATCGCAGACATCGCCGATACCGTCGCTGTCGCTGTCTTTCTGGTCCCGGTTTGGAAGATTGGGGCAGTTGTCTTTGCTGTTGATGATGCCGTCCTGATCGAAATCGTCGCAGACGTCCCCGCGACCGTTACCGTTGAGGTCCTGCTGATCCGGATTGGCGATCGAGACGCAGTTATCCTGTACGTCGGGGATGCTGTCGCCGTCACTATCCGCAATGCGGTAGGCGAGATTGGGCTGTGTCGGGCTTCCTCCAATCGGCAGTACATCTTTCGCCGACGCCAGATCGCCCGATTCACCGACCTTGGCAGCTACCCTGCGGTCGGGGTTGAAGTAGATGCGGTACGTCGTGCCGGGCTGCGCGAGAAAGCGCAGTGAGCGGATGAACGGCGTGGCATTCTCCTGGTTTAACCGAAGCTCGGTGATGCGCAGAGGCTGACCGTAGGTGAGGGACACCGTCCACGTCTTTGCCGTCGTACGGGGAAAGGAAATGGTGGAGCTCTGCACCTTGCTCTTGGCCAACACGATTTTATCCGTCCCATTCACCAGAGCGCGGATTTCCGCCGTGAGCGGGAGCGCCACGTGGTCATCGAGGAGTAGGGTCAGGGAAGAGGCGGTCACCGGAGCGGTACTGGAGAGTGTGAGCGTAACCTGACCCCATGCGTCATCGGGCAGGCGGAATTCCGCAGAAGTACGCTCGTCTGTGTCCAGCATGTTCGGCAGCCTGCCTTCCAGGGGTGGCAAATCCGACGAGAGCGCGATGGAGGCGGAGGCGATGCCCTGGCGGAAGAACGACGGCTCAAAGATATTTGTGGCCTGGTTCCAGACCGCAAAATCCGTGCGCTCCATGGATTCGGTATTGAACGGGACTTCGATCACGGTAGGGACCCTGATCGACAGGGAGCCGATCTCTTTATACTCGCGGTAGGCGCTGATGACCTGTTCCGGTGCGAGGGGGGCGTCCTGCGCCTGTACCTGCACTGTAACGGCAAGCAGGCAGAGGGTGAGGGCGGAAAAAGAAATGTACTTCATGCGAATAAGGGAACCGAAAAAGAATTAAGAAGAGCGTTTCTTTCTCCCCACGAACGCCGTAGAGATGAGCAGCGCGCCCACGAGGAAGAAGGTGACGATGCGTCCCGAGAGCTCCATGCTCCACACGTCGATCAGGAGCAGACGCGCCACCACGCAGCCCAGCACAACTCCTCCGTACACTTTCAGTCCCTGCTGTCCGTTCGCTTTGCCCGTGAGGTGAGTGATGAGGCCGATGATCGTGTAGACGGCGAGCGCGGTCATCACGGCGGTGGCATTCAGCATGGTGGCCTGCAGAGACAGCCAGAGCAGGGCGTAGAGATAGAGGGAGCCGGCACTGGCCAGCAGGCCGCTGGGGAGCACAATATCTGTCGTCTTCGTCGCTTGAGCCCGTGACCAGAGAAAGGTGCCGAGACCGAGGAGCACAATTCCTAATGTAAGGAGTACGAAGAAATCCTCATACGGGATACCTGTGGACCATCGGTAGGTCGTCAGGCTGTCGAGGGACAGTGCAATCGGCCCGACGAAGAGTAAACAGGTCCGAAGCGCGAGCTTAAGATCCTTGAGTAGACCGAATGCCAGTGCGGCGATGACCCCGGTTTCCAGAGTGTAGGCGATGGTTAATGCGGCACCTTCCAGTTCTGCGGCGGTGGCGCCGGCGAGCAGAGCGATGCCCACCCCCACGTACACATAGAGCGGCTCGCGCTTGTGGGTGATCGTGAAGATCGAGAAGGCTCCCACGACGAAGATCAGCATCCATCCAACGATAATCAGACTTTTCCACTCGTCCGGGGCGGCGACCATGATCCATGCGAGGAGGAAGAGCCCGTTGCCTGCCGCCGTCAGCAGATCGGGCAGCATCTCTTTCTTTTCCAGCTTGAGCAGGCCCGCCGTGTTGGTGACGAAGAATGCCGCCGCGAACACATAGGCGATCAGGAGCAGCGTGGGGAGGTCCGCTGGCCTCGAACCGAGGACGGGAATGCTGTAGAGGGCGATGACGATGAGAGCTGCTGCGGTGAGTTCGTGCCTGCGGATGATGACGGCGATCCAGATGGTGCCCAGTATCACGATGAGCAGGTAGGTGAAGAGTCCCACGAGATTCGGTTCTGGGGAGTGCGTGAGGAGCGGCGCAGCGCTGGCGAGGATCAGGCTCCCGAGTGCGAGGGCGCGGTTAGAGTACTTCACGCTGGCCAGCCCCACGAATGCCGTCGAGAGGAACATCACTGCGAGCGCTGTCGTGGGGGTGAAAAATCCGTACACCGTGCGTGCAGCGAAGAGCGTGATCAGAATCACCGTGGATCCCAGAACCAGAAAGACACCTCCTTGATGGATGAATTTCTGGGTTCTCCAGAAGCCAAGGAGCAGGAAGAGGGCGCCGGCACCGATGCCAAGAGCGATGCGACCCATGGGTCCGATCCAGTTATTCATGAAAGCATAGGTCGTCAGCCAGCCGAATGCGATGATCAGCAGGAGCGCGCCCACCTTGAGAAGCCAATCCTGCTTCACCCACAGTGCAAAGAGTTCGAATGCAGTGGGACCGTTGCGGGAGGGATGCCGGGGAGTTTCCTCAGTCGGGGGCGTGGGCAATGACGCGGGTGAGGCGGCATGCCCCTGTCTCTGTTCCAGCACCTGTTCCAGTGCTGCAATCCGTCTGCGAAGGCTGGCGACAGATGAAAACAAAACGATTGGGCTCAACAGCAGGAAGGCAATAACAAGGAGAACGATGAGAATGATGGGTTCCATAGGCTCGCATCATAGCAAATCGCACGTATATGCACAGAAGGGCTGGGACAGGGAAAACGGAGAGAATTGATGTGTGTCGGGAGCCGGAATGTGAGAGGAATATTGATAGAAATGAAATTTGCCCTTTTGCGCTTGCTCATGCCGAGATTCATCTATGATTCCGGCTGCCGCATTTGGATGCTGGTTTGACCCAAAACCCAAAAACCGCTACAATGTCTCGATTTCTTCCACACAAACCCCCATGACCGTCTCGCAGTCCGCACTCGCCAAGGTCCACGATCTCTACGTCATGCAGATCGAGCTCTGGAAACATTTGCGCGAGGGAAATTTTCAGAAGGCCGACCAGCGCAAGGAAACCCAAAAGTGTCTGAAGCAATTTTCCCGTCTGCTCGATCAGGTGGACTGGCACTACATGGGGGGCGAGGACGTTCTCGCGGAACTGAAGACGATGCGCGGCGAGGTTTCGGCGCAATTGAGGAATATCCGCCGAAGGAAGACGAAGCGAAAGTGAGGAGGCAGAGGAATCCGAGGATGCCGACGAAACCGAAGAGGCATTTTTCCAAAACCTCCTCGGCATCATCGGCTTCTTTGGCATCGTCGGCCTCTTCCCCTTATCCGCCTTCACTAATTCTAATGACCTTCACCTTCTCCTCCTTCGGCACGAGGATCTTCAAGATACTGTCTCTGTTGAACGTGGCCTTCACCCGTTTGGGATCAATGACGCACGGCAGCGTGATGGAGCGCGAGAATTCCCCCCAGAAACATTCCTGCAGGTAGTACTGGTCGCGCGGGATCGCGTCTGGAACTGTCCGTTTGCCGCGAATGGTGAGCACCTTGTCATCCACTTCGATGTCGAGGTCGCTCAGTTTTACTCCCGCGAGCGGGGCGCGAACGATGTAGTAGCTGTCCTGCTCGTAGATATCCACGGCGATCTGGCCGACACCCGATGAACGGGCGGGCGCAGGATCCTCTGCAGAGAGCTTGACGGCGGTCGCGGCCGGCGCCGTCCTTTGGTCCCACTCGGATGATCCCAGTGAACTAAAGATGCCGTGAAAAGGAGAAGGCGTCATTTTCGGGAATAGTATCGAATTTTGCCGAGGGTTGGCAAAGAGGATCGGTAGCGCATTAAGAGAGATGTGATGAATTGACGGGCATGCCGAACATTGTTCGTTGCAGTTTCCTCTCTTTGTCCTGCACGGTGATACACCGGCACTGGTCTTGCAGAAGGGCAAAATCACATTGCGGCTCTCTTTCTTTTGCGATGCTGCCACCACTCGAATGCGATGGGGGCGATCGAGAGGATGATGATGGCGAGGACCACGAGTCCGAAGTACTCGCGGACGATGGTGGCGTTGCCGAAGAGGTATCCGCCCACGGTGAACAGGACGACCCAGAGGATGCCGCCGATCACGTTGTAGGTGATGAACTGTCCGTAGTGCATGCCTCCGATGCCTGCGACGAACGGCGCGAACGTGCGGATGATGGGAACAAAGCGCGCCAGAACGATCGCCTTTTTGCCGTAGCGTTCAAAGAAGCGGTGCGTGCGTTCCATGTATTCGCGCTTGAGAAAACGACCGTCCTGCGTAAAT